>CASFCU010000090.1 GCA_949293285.1 uncultured bacterium | reverse complement strand
GAATATTTAAAAGAAGAAATTAGAGAATTAGGACAAGAATCAGAAGAAGATAATGAAGATTATATTGAAGTATGTATCTTTGGTGAAAAATAGGAGTGATATTATGACGGTTGAAGAAATAGAAAATAAAATCGAAGAATTAGAAGGAAAAAAATATTTACTTGAATTAAAAGAAAATTGGCTTTATGAAGATTTTAATAAATTTGACGAATATTGTTTAGAAGTTAAGGTTTTAAAAGAAAAATTAAATAAAGCAAAAAATAAATTTAAATATGTGGGTAATTACAAATGACCGAATGGAATTAGGACAAATAAAAGACTTCTGTACTTGTGAAATGTGTGAAAAAAGAGGATTTTACGAACCAATAATTACTAATCAAATTTATATAACAGATTATGATAAGTCACAAAGATTTCATGGATATAAGTTTTATGATAATTTAATTGATTTAATAAAGCCTGGAGACATTGTGAATGGACATAAGGTTTTACAAATTTATAAAAAAAATATTTTAAATATTCGTTTTTTTGAAAAATATTTAGAATGTAGGTCATATAAGAGTAGCCAGCCTTTTAATTTGTATGAAAAAGATATTAAAAACATAGTTACAAAAGAACAACTTGAGTCGATGAAATATGTGGTAGAAAGGGATAAGTAAATGAATGAAGTGGTAGAAAGACTAAAAAATTATTTAAATGGTTATAAATCTCAATATGATTATTTAGATGATAACGGATCAGAATATTGCCTTGATGACGATATAAAACAACTATTAGGAATTATGCAAACATTACAACAAGAAAATGAAGAATTAAAGAAACAACTTAATGAAAAAATAGTTTTAGAAATGAAATTAAAAGAGGAATTAGAAGATAAAAGAAAAGAATATCAAGAAACATATAAAGATGTTCGTGAAGAAATTAAAGATTATAAAAATCAGCAAAAAGAATTTATAGAATGGTTAGAAAATTTGGTGGTAAGTGAATTAGATGTGTTTACAGAAATTAGAATTTGTGATGTTTTATCAAAATATAAAGAAATAGTAGGAGGTAAAAAATGAAAGAAGATTTACTAAAAATAATCAAACACTATGGTATAAATGCTCAACAAAGACAATTAGCCGAAGAAGTATTTGAATTACAAGAGGCTATTACACAATACGAAGAGCCAAGAAGATACCGTGGTACAGAACATATAGCCGAAGAAATCGCAGATGTAATAGTGATGTTAAAACAATTTAGAATTTATTATAACATTAGTGATAAAACTATAAACACAATAATGAGAAAGAAAGTTAATAGGCAATTAGAAAGAATAGAGAATATGGAGGTAAAAAATGAGAATAACAATAAGTAAAAGTAGAAACGGAAACGGTTATTATACAGCTTTAAAAAATAATTATAAAGGCGTAGAAAGCAAAATGTATATGCCAGTACAACTTCCAAGGGATATGGAATTGGAATTTGGTACTTATGATTTTAATTGTTTCTTAAGTTGTTATACAGGAAATGACGGTATTGTCAGACCAAAGATAGTTGTAACTAGTTTGAAAGAAAAAAACTTGTCCACTACTGGACAACAAAATAGTGGACAAGTAAGTACGCAAGTTACTGAACAAGTAAATAATGACCCTTATGCTGAATTCGGTAAAGAGATTAATTTAGACGATAACTGGCTTGATTAAATGCTAAATAAATGTTCATATTTAAGGCTTAGGCATAAGAAAGGACAATTATACTACTATTGCGTTAAACACCGTAAAATAGTGTTAAATTCGTGCTATATAGGGTGTTCTGACAAAGAGTATAAGAATTATAAAAAATTAAAACAAAAAACCGATAAACAAAAGAAGTTAGAAAGTAGCCGTTATTCTATAATTCAAGATGATTTAAATAAATGTTATTTCTGTAATAATAAATCACAGGACTGGCACGAATTAATAAAAGGAACTTGTCGCAAAAAGTGTATTAAATACGGGCTATGTGTTAAAATTTGCAGAACTTGTCATAGAAGAACCGAAGAAGATATTGAATTTTATAAAGAAACTCGAAAAATAGCGCAAAAGAAGTGGCAAGAATATTATAATAAATCAGAAGATGATTTCATCAAAGAATTTGGAAGGAGCTGGCTCTAATGGGATTTAAAGAAGAAGTGAAACTTGATGACAAAAGAGAAGAATATTATTCTCCTTATAAGTACACTTGCGAATGTAGACATGTTCTTTTAATAAAGAAAGATGAAACTAAAAAATTATGTAAATATTGTGGGCATTATGTTTATATTAATAAATCTGAAGAATTTAAAGACAAATTAATTAATAAAATCAATAAAACAAAATAAATTTAAAAATTTTTATTTTTTTAAAAAAAGTATTGACAATGTTTAGAAAAAAATGATATAATTAAGATGTAATAAAGTTAAAGAAAGGAAATGGTATAAATGAAAGAAATTGTTAAATGTAAATGGATATATTTATTATTTATTATGGTTATTGCAACAGTGTGGTTTGGTTGTTAAAGGAGGATATTTAAATGAAGTTAATGGCTTGGAATAAGTGCTATGGTTGTATGGCATTTGAAGTAACTGTTTGTTATGGAGAAAATATTGAAGAAAAGAAAAAAGAATATGAAAAAAATGGATATTATTGTTGGATAGAAAGAGAAGGTAATTAAAATGGTAGGAAAAAATTGGAAAATAATTGAAGAATATAAAGATATGTTAATTTATGAAAAGGAAGGTATATTACATTTTGGCAACAAAAAGTTTGATAGTACAAGAGCAGTAAGTATTATGAGTGCTAAAAACAGAATTACAAGATATATTAATGGTTTAAATAAAAGACAGAAATTCAGTTTGAAGTTTCAAAAATATAATTTGAAAGGTGTGAAATAATGTTAAATCAATGCGTATTAGTTGGAAGGCTATTTGAAGACCCGATTATTGAAGAAGAAAATACTAGTTTTATATTAGCTGTTCCGAATCATGAAAAAAACAAAGACGGTGAATATGATATAGATTTTATTAAGTGTTTAGTATCAAAAAAAATTTCAAATGCTATCAGTGAATATTGTGAAAAAGGTAGTGTTATTGGTGTTAGAGGGCGTTTGAAAACTGTTGCTGGTGAAAATAATAATAATAATTATTATGTGGAAGTTATAGCTGAAAAAGTTACATTTTTGTCAGCAAAATCTAATGAGATTGGTGATAATGATGAATGCTAAAGAGATGCTTGAAAAAATAGGATATATAGAAGATAAAGAGGTTAGGTTTGGAGCATTAGTTTCATATACGAAATATTGTAAAGATGGTTGTTGCAGATTAAATGATTTAATTTTTTATAAAAATGGCTTTGATACAGATGAAACTTTTATATCTTTAAAATTATTACAAGCAATAAATAAACAAGTAGAAGAATTGGGGTGGTTAGATGTTAAAAATTCGTGATGATGTAGATTTAAAAGAATTAGAGAAGTTTGGGTTTGAATATGATGATTATTTAGAAGAATATGTAAAAAGCATAAATTCATTAAAAACTAAAGGAATGTTTGTTCCTTATGTTCATACAGGAGAATTGTTTATAAGAAAAGATAAGACAATTTATGACAATATATCAAACAACTATTGGAATGTCGAAAACGAACATAAAGAAGCAGTAGATAAGGCGATATACGATTTAATTCAAGCAGGGCTTGTAGAAAAGGTGAAAGATAAATGAATAGAGAAAAATTAGAAGATTTAAAAAAACAAAATGATAAATTGGAATATGATTTGCTTACAAGACAAAATGTGTATATTGAACAATTAGAAAATA
>CASFCU010000089.1 GCA_949293285.1 uncultured bacterium | reverse complement strand
TTGTTTCGTTTCTATCTTTTTCTTTTTAGCTATCTATGTGGTCTTATTTATTGCATTTTATAGTTATTTTGTGATATTATTTTATGTGTGATTAAGGATGTGAAGGTTTGATGAAATTTCGTATAATTGCTACTTCTAGGGATATTATTATATTTATACTTTTTGCTATATTTTTGTTATATATAGTTGCTTTGGGAGTTCTTAATTTACCACAGTTAGCTAGTGAGGGAACTTTTTATGGGCTAAATCCGATTGAGGCTTTTTCCTCTGAATATATTGGCTTTACTTTGGTATTTTATTTTATTTTTCTTGCCGGTTTATTTTTTAGTGTTAGTTCTTATTTCTTTGAGTTTGAACAAGGATTTGGAATTGGCTTTAGTTCTAAGAATTCTAGCGGATATAGTAGCTGGGCTAAACCTCAAGATATCAAAACTGATAAGAACGTAAAAAGAGTTTTGGCCTCTGATCCAAAATCTGATTATGCTGGAATACCGCTTGTTAGTAATGGAAAAGAGTTATGGGTAGATGATGGTGAATTTCATAATTTAGTTATTGGTGCTACTGGTAGTGGTAAAACAGTAAACACAATTTTGCCAACAGTAAAAGTTTTGGCTAAGAAGGGTGAGTCTCTTATTTGTACTGACCCTAAAGGTGAAATATTTGAAAAAACTGGTGGTTTACTTAAACAAAATGGATATAATATTATTCTTTTGAATTTCCGTAATCCACAAAATGGTAATTCATGGAATCCTTTGTCACTTCCGTATAAGCTTTATAAAAATGGAAATCAAGATAAGGCAATAGAGCTTTTAGATGATTTGGCTCTTAATATTCTTTATGAGGAAAACTCTGCTAACAATGATCCATTCTGGGAGAAAACAGCAGCAGATTATTTTGCTGGTATTGCTCTTGCTATGTTTGAAGATGCTCCTGAGGATGAGATTAATATTAATAGTATTAATATGACGGCAACTGTTGGTGAGGATAAGTTTGGAGGCTCTACCTATATTAAAGAGTATTTTAATTATAAGGATCCTAGTAGTGCTGCTTATGTTAATGCTAGTGGTACAGTAATGGCTCCTAGTGAGACAAAAGGTGGAATTATTTCTGTTTTTAAACAGAAAGTGAAACTTTTTGCATCTCGTGAGAATTTATCTGAGATGCTTAGTTATAGTGATTTTTCTTTGGATTCAATAGGTAAGGTTCCTACTGCTGTATTTATCATTATTCAAGATGAGAAAAAGACTTATCATTCACTTGCTACTATATTTATTAAGCAAGTTTATGAAACTTTGATCGATGTTGCCCAATCTTCTGGTGGAAAGCTTCCTATTAGAACTAATTTTTTATTAGATGAGTTTGCTAATATGCCACCACTTAAGGATGTTACTACGATGATAACTGCTGCTCGTTCT
This sequence comes from uncultured bacterium, assembly GCA_949293285.1. Classification (GTDB taxonomy): domain Bacteria; phylum Bacillota_I; class Bacilli_A; order RF39; family UBA660; genus RUG13868. Next base: position 2,753 of record CASFCU010000089.1, on the reverse strand, counting down.
AGGCAAATAAGATTTACGATGATTATTCAAAATTTTGCTCAGCTTAATAAGGTTTATGGTAAAGATGATGCTGAAACGATTAAAGGAAATTGTGGTAATATCATTTATTTGATTTCTACAGAACTTGCTGCTTTGGAAGAAATAAGTAAGCTTTGTGGAGAGAAGAAGTCTAAAAAGGATGATAAGACTGCTTCAACACCTCTTGCTACTGTTAGTGATTTACAAAGAATGAAACAGTTTGATCAGATTTTGCTACGTATGAGAAAAAGTCCATTTAAAACGTCTTTTGTTCCTGATTTTAAGATAAATTGGGGAGGTTGTGTTTCTCCTAAGGTGGAATATCCAGTTAGAGAAAAGCATGAAGTTAAGATTTTTGATATTAGAGAATTTGTAAAAAATAAGAAGAATCAAAAAATTAATGAAATGATGGCAAGTATGCAGTCCGCTGGTGGTGCTCCTTTTCCACCTAGAACTACTGGCTTTCGTAAAGATAACCAAAATAATCAATATCCTGATATTTCGGTTAGTGATCTAGTGAAGAAAATAGATTTAAAACTTGCAGAATTAGAAAAAGAAGAACAGAATCAAAAAGCTAATTCTAAGCCTACATTGATGAGTAAACCTACTACTAAGGAAATGGCTGGACTAGAAAATCATCATCTTATTCGAAAAGATAAAGCGGAACTTCCTATTGATGAGAAAAGTGGTTTTCCTATAAAAAATCATGATGTAGAGAAAACTTTAGAACAGAACAATAAAAATATTAATCATGAGGTTATCGAGAGAAATAATAGAAATAACTTTGGAAGTATAAAAAACTATTCTGCTTCTAAGGTCAATGATAAAGATGATGAGATTGAGCTTCTAGATGATTCTATTACTAGAGTTTTGAGTGATGCCGATTCTTCTTTAAGTAGTCGAAAGCAAAGTCATGATACCAAAGTATCTAATGAGGATATTGAAAGTAAAGTAAATAATCAAATTACTAGAGATGTTTTAAGTGATGTTGATGAAGATTTTGGGTTGTTGATGCCTATTGAAACAATAGATGACAAGAATACGGAAGAAGAGAAAAATTCTAAATTGAAGATGGTAGAAGTTTTAAAGAAGGATATGATTTCTTCTATTGAGAAAGAAGCTGTTTCATCTAGTAAAGAAGAGGAGCGTAAAATGAAAAGTAAGCAGTCTGTTGCTTCTTCTTTGCTTGATGATGATACTAAAAAAGAGGAAAATAAGATATTTAAGCCGACTGCTACTATAAAACTTGAAGATGTTAGTGAAGATGATAAATTTTTTGATGATTTTTTTGATGATTAATTGTTAAGTTTTACTAAGGAGTGATGATGTGAAAAAGATAATTTTTCTTTTATTGTTCTCGATTCTTTTTTTTCCTAAAACTACTTTGGCATTAGAACCACAGAATGATTATGATACTGTTACTTTAAGTAATTGTGTGGATGCTAATTCTGCGCGTTTTATGTTAGGAAATACAGAGATTAAAGTTAAATTTCTTGGAATTGAGTCGGCTATGACTATTCATTCCTCTTCTTTGGATGAGATTCATGGTAGTTTTGTTAGTGATTATGTTTGTAGTGTTTTGACGAATGCTGATGATATTAAGATAGAGTATGAGCCCAATAGTGATAGAGAAGATAAATATGGAAGACTTTTAGTTTGGGTTTATGTTGATGGTGTTTTATTGCAAGAAAATTTGGTAAGATTAGGATATTCTAAAATTGCTTATTTGTATGATAATTATACTTATAATACTGTTTTGAAGGAAGCCGAAAACAAGGCAAAAACGGAGAAACTTGGTATTTGGCAAGAAGAGGATATCGTTGATACGAATGTTTCTTCAGATGATTTGAGCGTTGAAACAAAAGAGAAGAATCTGTTTTCGACGATTTTAAATTTTATTAATGAAATTTTTGAGAAATTTCTTAAATTTATAGATGATTTGATGAATAACATGTTATAATTTTTTTGGTGATTTGTACTATGAAGAAAAGTAGTTATTATGAGATTTTAAATGTTACGAGAAGTGCTACTAAAGATGAGATTCGAAAAGCGTATATGGAATTATCAAAGAAATATAAATCTTCTAAAGATGAAGAGTCTTTGAATAGGATTAAAGAGATTCGAAAGGCATATGAGGTTTTGTCAGTGGAAGATAAGAGAATTGCATATGATTCTTATTTGGATAATGATAAATATTTGTTTAATTTATCAAAGGATAAAACGAAAAATATTATTATTATGATTTTAATTTTAATTATTATATTTGGTGGGTCTTATGTGTCTTCTGAACTTTCTTATTATAAGAAGAATTGTTCTTTGGAAAATGTAGATGATGTTAGTGAGACGGTTAATACTAAATTTAATAATATTGGTATAGAAGAATATTTGTCTTTATTGAAGGGGGAGGCTCTCTCTTTGGTATATATTGGTAGACAAGATTGTTCTTTTTCTCAGGCAGAAGATGTTGTCTTTGAAGAACTTTTGGAAGAATATGATATGGATATTAATTATTTGAGTTTGGATAATTTAGATACCAATGGTATAGAAGCTTTGTATTCTAGTTATGAATCTTTTATAGAAGATGGAATTGCTACTCCTACTATTATGCTTGTTCAGAATAACGAGATTAAAATGTTTAAGAGAGGATATACTTCTAAGGATAATTTAATCGATTTACTTAAGGAGAATGGTTATATTGCGTAAAGTTGTTTTGTTCAAGGTAGAATAAAAAATAA
>CASFCU010000088.1 GCA_949293285.1 uncultured bacterium | reverse complement strand
TCAATGACCTTTTCTTTTATAGCATTATAACTGTCTATGCCATGATTTTAAATAAAGATTTAAAAAAAATCTTTATTTAAAATTGACATTTATATATAAGTGATTATTAAGATTAAAGTAATATTAAGACTATTATATTCTATAATATTTATTATTATTTAATATAAAGCATTTGTTTTTATTTTATTACCTACTCCCCTACCAACTTTTTAGTAGTAGGGGGGGATGTAAGATAAAAATATAAATTCATAAAAAAAGCATAGTATTTTTGATTTCTACTAGCTATTTTTATACTTTTCTTGATTGAATTTCTGCTATTTTTTCTAAGACTTCTTTAGCATTTTCTTCATTAATTTCACTGTAACCTAGTTCTCTTAATGCCTGAACTTTGGCAGTATTTAATTCTTGAGTTCTGCTTAATTTTTCTTCATTTTTATGTTCTATATCTTGAACAAATCTTCGGTGTGATTCTGCTAATTTGACTTTCGAAGCACTACCATTGTTATAAAGCGTTAAGCCAGAAAATAGAATACTTTCAAAGATAAACTGTTGATCTTGGTTAAAGACAAATTCCATTGGATCTGTAAATCCCATAGCTTTAGACATGTAAGCTAAAATATACTTTAATTCCATAGAAGTTTCCATCGATTGCAAGTAATGATATAAATAAGTGAAAGCATAAAAAGTTTCTTTTGTTTTATCTTCTGCTAACTTTTCTTTTAATAAATTTATTATATCAGCTAATAATTCTTGCTCTTTTTTGCTGAAGCCTTTCAAGTCTGATAAAACTTCACGATCCAAAGAGTCTTTAACTCCGTCATTAAGTCTTCCTTCTACTTCCATTATATAGTTGCTATCTATTAAGATATCGTCCATTTCCTCTTCATTTTTTATATTTAGTAGTCCCATTAATTTTGTAGATTTCTCTTTTGGCCAATCTTTTAAACCATCCATGGCTAAATAATTATATAACATTTGTCTAGAGACACCTAGATATTTGGCTAATCTAACTTTTGAAATTCCTAATTCATTTAAAATATTATTTAATTTATTATTCATAGGTAAAAACCTCCAACTCTATAATTTAATTTTATCAAAACCATTTACATTGTCAAGTGTAAAGTAAATAATTGTATTAAATATATTTATACTATAGAAGATACCATAGTTTTTCATTATTTTTTCTTACTTCATCTATGATTCCGCCACCAATGCATTTATCTTCTAAATATAGAACACAAGCTTGTCCTGGTGTTACTGCTTTGATTTCATCGTAGCTAACTAGAATGCTTCCATTTTCTAAGTACTTTAGTACTACTGGATATTCTTCCGCTCTATATCTAAACTTTGCATTACATCTTGTTGGCCTTATGTCACAATTAAAGTTAACTTGACTAATAATGCAACTATCTGATAGTAAATATTTATTGTCATCACCTAAAGATACATATAATATATTTTTTTCTAAATTTTTCCCAACGACAAATAACCTCTCTTTATTACCACCAAGATTTAATCCTTTTCGCTGTCCAATGGTATAGTACATTAGCCCATAATGTTCCCCTAGTACCTTTTTTGTTTCTACGTCAACAATACTCCCCTTCTCTTTTGGTAAATAATTACTTAAGAATTCTTTAAAATGTCTCTCTCCAATAAAACAAATTCCCGTAGAGTCCTTTTTGTCCGCTGTTATAAGATCGTATTTTTTAGCAATTTCTCTTACTTCTTTTTTATCTATGTCTCCAAGGGGAAAGAGTACGTTTTCCAATTGTTTACTAGTTAACTGTGATAAGAAATATGTCTGATCCTTATTTGCGTCTTTTGCTTTCAATAGATATCCATTTTCTATTTTAGCATAATGTCCTGTAGCAATATAATCTGCACCCAATCGTTCTGCTTCTTTAACAAAAAAATCGAATTTTATGTATTTGTTGCACATAATATCAGGATTTGGGGTTCTTCCTTTTTTCAATTCACTCAAAAAATATTCAAATACATAGTCCCAGTATTCTTTAACAAAATCTACACGATGCAATGGAATATCTAATTTTTTGCATACTTGTATTGCGTCGTTATAGTCTTCTTCTTGTGGACAGATATTATTGTTTAAGGTTGGATTCCCTAGGATATCATTATTAATAGAAGAATCCCAATTTCTCATAAAAAGACCTTCTACTTCATAACCCTTTTCTTTCAAAAGAATGGCAGCTACAGAAGAATCTACTCCTCCACTTATTCCTACAATCACTTTTGCCATAAATAAATCACCATATTCATTATACAATATTTATTGATAATTTACTATTAGTTATTAGTTAAATAGACTAAGAAAATAAGTTGAAACATACGCTTCATAAAAAGATATAAAAAGATTTGTTAAAAAGCAGATAAGTAAAATTTTCATATATTTGCTCATTACATCTTTAAAATTTATTATTTTTTTTAAAAACAAGTAATTAAATAGTTTAATACAAAATGATATTGCATAAAAAGATATGAGTATCATTACTATTAAAAACATAATTTGATGCGGGAAAAGATGAACTATTGCTTTTAAAATACCACTCCATTGGAAAGTAAAGATAATTGACGATAAGGAAAATCCGAAAATGAAAAACTTAAATAATAAAATGATAACGATGATTGGTAATCCTATAATTGAAATACCTAGAAGCCATATTCCAATTATATAGATATTATTATTTAATAGTGAATTTAAAAATGAATCAAATCTATTTTTATCTTTTATACTAGAGAAAAATATTGTTAGATTTTCTTTAATATATGACATATTCTCTTCTGATATTAAAAAAACAAAGACAATTCCAAAAATTAGTGCTAATAGGGCTAGTCCAATTAAAATTACATATAATTTTTTCTGGTTTTTAATATTATTTTTTGCTTTAAATATTGCTTTTTTCATATTCTCACCTAGTTAAATATATTGCTAAAAAACAATATTATTACTAAATTCTCATATAATTTTAAAAAAACGAAAGTAAAAAATATTTTATTTACTTTTAGATTATAATTTATTATAATTATTAAAGAGGTGGTTACTTTGAGTAAAAAGACTATAAGAGTAGTGTCATTTATCTTAGTATTGGTAATGATTTTTTCATTCGTTGCCGGGTTAATGTTCATGTAGTATTATAAGTTCCAGGTATAAATATACTATGGGGGAAGTTGTATGGTAGTAATAAATAGTTGTATTAGTAAAAAAATTAGTGATTTTTGTGAAAGAGATACCAATAGTAATAGTGATTTTTTTGAGATTGAAGCATTGCACTCTATTGGTCAAGGTCTTACTTTTGTAAAAGCAAGAGCAAGAAAGAATTCTATTGAAGAAGACTCTTATTATTCTGCAATCTTCAATTCTAATAAGGAGTTGTTGGCATTTGATTGTGACTTAGATATTCTTTTTTCTTCTGCTAGAGATGGAATATTGATGGAGTGTTCTAATGATAAAGAAAAAACAAAGGAATATTATCATTATCGATGTGATGAATTTACTAACAGATTGAGATTAATCGAGGTGTTAAAAAGTAAGAATCGTCCTTATATAATTGAAAGTGAAAATGCAACTGTATGTGTCTGTGATGATGAAAAAGAAAAAAAACAAATATATTCACTTACTCACCATGATATGATATCCCCTAAAGTAGATGTGATAAGACCTGTAAGAGCTGATAATGGTGTGGTGGTGTTTGAATATCGTGATAAAGTGACTTTTGATTCAAATTCTCAAAATCAACCTGTAGAAACTACTCTTGTCGGATTTATTTCTCCGAATGGAAATATGTTAGACGGGGTTTATGATTCGTATTTTGGTAGATTTAGAGAATGTTCATTGAATGGGCACCCTAATTTTTTACAATATGGAGTATTAAAAAGATTTGTAAAATGGGAATTGAAGAATACTGCTCAAAGAAGAGAAGAAGAAGAAAAAAGTGTAAAAAGAAGATTAAAGAAGTTTTGTGAAGGAACTAAGTTGGATAATTAGATTTAATTTTTAAAGAAAAGGCAAAGTTATTGTACAATAATCTTTGCTTTTTTCATACTATTAATTAAGGTGGTCTCATGAAAAAGGAAACATTCATAAAATCGACAGTAATTTTAATTATTGGTGGAGCAATCACTAAAGCATTAGGAATGTTTATAAAAATAATTATGAATAGAATTGTTGGAGTAGAAGGAATCAGTTTGTATATGCTTATATTCCCTACTTTTTCTTTATTTATGACAATATCTCAACTAGGATTTCCTATTGCTATTAGTAAATTAGTTGCGGAAGAGACTCATAATAATAAAAGGTTAATATTTTCTATTATACCATTTTCTCTTATATTAAATTTATTTCTTATGGTAGTCATTATTATGATTGCCCCGGTTTTGGCAAACGATTTATTAAAGGAACCTAAAACTTTATATCCAATTTTGGCAATTGCTTTGGTCCTTCCATTTGACAGTTTATCATCTATATTGAGAGGCTTTTTCTTTGGTAAACAGAAAATGATGCCACATACAATATCTCTTATAACAGAACAAATAACAAGATTAACTTTAATTGTTCTAATCACCCCTACCCTTCTTGAAAAAAGCATCACATATGCAGTAACAGGACTGGTTCTTGTTAATATGTTAAGTGAACTATCTGCAATCGTTATGTTATCGTTTTTTATACCAAATAAAAGAAATATACGAAAAAAGGAAATAATTCCAGATTTTGCAAATATAAAAAATGTCCTTTCTATTGCCTTACCTACTACTGGTTCAAGATTGATCGGATCTATATGTTATTTTTTCGAACCGATTATTTTGACTTTTTCTCTAACATTGGTAGGATATACATCTAATTATATCGTAACAGAATATGGAATCATTGAAGGATATGTTATTCCTCTGTTGACACTGCCTAATTTTTTCACTAATGCATTGAGTAATGCTTTAATCCCAGTAGTCTCAAGATACCATGTTACGGGGAATAAGCGGGAAATAAAAAGAAAACTAAGGCAAGTTATTATTATTTCTCTTTTAATTGGAATACCGATTACTTTGGTATTGATGTTAAATCCGGTATTTTTCTTAAATAATATTTATAAAACAGTCCATGGAGGTAGTTATTTAAGATTTATTGCTCCGTTTTTTATCATTTTATATATTCAGTCTCCTCTTTCTAGTATTCTACAAGCAATGAACAAATCCAAAAATATTATGTATGATAATTTAGTTGGAACAATAACAAAGATTATTCTAATTTTCATTTTTAGTACTTTAAAGATCGGTTTATATGGATTTTTAAGTGCAATGATAGCTAATATATTAATTGTTACTTTTCTTCATTTTAAAACAATAAAAAAAGAACTTTGTATGTAGAAAAATACTTTATAAAAAAAGACATTTTTATTTGTCTATTTTCAATATATCTATTATTTTTTCTTCTTTGTTTTAACAAATTTGGCCAATGCAATAAGGATAGTCTATTTCTATTATTTTTACGTTATATATAATTGATTGTTTTAAATTTCCTTTTATTTTTACTTCTAGATAATTAGTGGTATGACCAAAAGAATATCCCTCTTTATCAGTTTCAATTAAAACTGGAAGTGTTTTTCCAATGAATTTTTTCATGTATTTTTCTTCTAATTGAACAGATAGTTCGATTAGTTTTTTTGTATGTTCTTTTTTTCTTTTTTCATCTATTTGTTCTAGCTGTGCAGATTTTGTATCTTTTCTTATCGAATAAGGAAAAACATGTAATTTAGAAAATTCTATCTTTTTAATATTTTCAATCACTGTTGCAAATTCTTCTTCTGTTTCCCCTGGATGCCCTGCTATAATATCGGTTGTTATAGAGATATCTTGTTTTATTGCTCTTATTTTTTCTATCTTTTTGATGAAATACTCTATAGTGTATTTTCTATTCATTAATTTTAAAACTTTGTTACTTCCTGATTGAATAGGAATATGCAAGTGATTGACAATAACGTCATTATTATGAATAATTTCTAATACTTCATCGGTTAATTCTGTTATTTCAATGGATGATATTCTTAATCTTAACAGATTTTTAATTTTAAGAGTTTCTCTTAATAAGTTGGCAAAATTTGTACCAATATCTACTCCATAATTACCCGTATGAATTCCTGTTAAAACAATTTCTTTATAGCCATTATCTACAAGATTTTTAATTTCCTGAATAGCAACATCTATTTTTTTACTTCGACATTTTCCTCTTACTTTTGGAATAATGCAGTAACTACAAAAATTTTCACAGCCGTCTTGAACTTTTACAAATGCTCTAGTCCTACTATTGTAACTATCGATGTACATATCTTCAAAATTATCATCAAGATAAGCATAAGTATCATCTATTTTTGTCTTGTTTTTGAAAAATTTTTCTATTAGATCTATAATTTTCGATTTATCTTTATTACCGATAGCAATATCTATCTCTTCCATATCAGTCATTATCTTATCTTTGTTCGCTTCGATAAAGCATCCCATAGCTATGATACATGCATTTTTATTTAATTTTCTAGCATGTCTTATCATTTTTCTGCTTTTGGAATCACTATGATTTGTAACTGTACATGTATTAATAATATAGATATCACATATCTCATTAAATTCTGAAATCTCATAGTTTGCTTTTTTTAATAAATTGATGACATATTCACTTTCATAAGTGTTCACTTTACATCCTAAAGTACATATTCCTACTCTCATATTACCACCTATATCTAAAAAAAGAGCTATTGCAAGTTCTTTTTTAATTCTTTTAAAGCTTTTAAAAATTCGTTAGTCTTTTTAATTTCTTCATTCAGTTTTTCAAGATTTGCAGTTTGTTCTAATTGCAGATTTTCTTCAGAAACACCTATGCCATAAACAGGAGATATAAAAGGCGTACTTTGAAATTTTTTATCGTCTGAAATTTCCGGCAAGTCTTCCACTCTTTTTATATCGAAGGTTGGTATTTTCTCTTCACTGATTTCACCGGATTCTTTATATAATTTTTCTAATTCTTCAATACTGATAATGGCATCTTTTTCATCTGCATATCTTTCCATTTCCTCGTCTGTATATCCAAAAGAAGTTGAATTTTTTAACTCATCATAGCTTATAATAGCATTTTCTTCTTCTTGATTCTCAAAGGTTGATAGTCTATTTGTTAAATCGAAAGAAGGATTGTTGCTACTTTCTGTATTTTCAATCGTATCTTCTTTTACGATGTTGTTGTTATTATTTGCTATTTTCGTTTCTATCGTTTGTTCTGAATTTAAAATTTCAGTATCTTTTTCTGGAATTATTTCACTTGTTAAGTTTGAACTTTCTTTTTTTTCTTTTACGGTTTCAACCTCTTTTTCTTCCTTCTTCATATTAGTTAGTGCTAAATTCAGTTCTAAAAGTTGTTTCTTTTCTTTTTCTTCGTTTGCAAGTTGTTCTTTTAGTTTTGCTAATTCCAACTTTGCTTCTGTTTTTTCTAAATCTTCATTATCTTCAACATACTTAACATTTGCATCTTCTTTAATATTTATTTTATTTTTCTCTTCAATCTGATGAGTAGCGGTTGTTTTTTTTCTGTAATGACTCAATAATTCAATAGTCATTGCAATTGCTAAGAAAAGAGCAATGACGCTCATGATAACACATACTAAAATTAAATTGTCTTGAGAGATTTGATTTAAAAGCTCTGTCACATAATCACCTCATAAATTCATAATTGATCACACTTAGAACAAAAAGTGAAGCAGTTTCTGTTCTTAAGATGTTATCCCCTAAAGTAACAGCTTGAAACCCATTTTCTAAAAGTATTTCTTCTTCTTTCTTAGATAATCCACCTTCTGGTCCTATTACAAATAATATTGTATCACTAATATTTACTTTTGATAATATACTTTTAATAGTTTTTGACTTTTCATTTACACTACAAACTAATTTGTAATCATATTTTTCGTTTATTAATGAATTTATGTTCTTTATATCCTTTATAACGGGAATTGTTGATCGTTTTGATTGTTCACTTGCTTCTTTTACGACCTTTTTCCATCTTTCGAGTTTTTTCTTTTCTTTTTCTTCTACTTTAATAATAGATCTTTCAGTGGAAATGGGAATAATTTCTTCTACTCCCAATTCTGTTGATTTTTGTAATATGTAGTCCATTTTTTGTTCTTTAACTAAGCTTTGAGCAATACTTACTCTCGGAATTTTTCTTTTTTTTCCTTCGATTATTTCGATAATTTCACATTTTACATTTGGAGTAAAAGCGGTTATTTTACATAAGTACTCCATATTATTATATACAACTTCAATAGTATTGCCAATCTTCATTCTCATGACTTTCACAATATGGTAACTATCTGCTTCACCCATTATGAAACTATTTTCTTCTTTTTTGGAAACAAAATATCTTTGCATGACATTACCTCATTAGATAGCAATAGATTTCTTGAATAGTACTGTTAAAATCTTTATAATTTGTTTCAAACCAGGTTGTTTTAAACTGATTATTGAAGAATGTGTATTGCCTTTTAGCATATCTTCGAGAATTTCTTTTAATTTCATTTGTTGCTTCTTCTAGGCTGATTGTTCCATCGAAGTACTTATACAATTCTTTATAGCCAATTCCGGTAGTTACTGATTTGGAATATATTTTTCTGTCATATAAAGATTTTACTTCTTCTAATAGTCCTTCTTCTATCATCTTATCTACCCTATCGTTAATTATATTATATAAATTCTCTCTATCTGTAGTGAGCCCTATTATATCAAAATCATAAAGTGGTTTTGAATTGTTTATTAATTCTTCATTATTGTTTGCTCTATTTAAAAATCTTATCAGTCTTTTTCTATTGTTTGGGTGAATTTGAGTGCCCGGGTCTATTTTTTTTACCATGTCGAAAAGATTCTCATTAGATAAATCTTCATACTCATTCTTTTTAGTTTCTTTGTTCAGTTTGTAATCATACAGAGCAGATCTTATATATAATCCACTTCCACCTACTAAAATTACTTTTTTCCCTCTATTTATTATTTCTATTATTTTTTCTCTGCAATCTTTTTGATAATCATAGATTGTATACATTTCTTCTACATTTACGATATCAAATAAGTGATGTGGTATGTTTTCTTTCTCTTCTTTTTTTACTTTAGCTGTACCAATGTTTAGGTCTTTATATACTTGCATGGAATCCGCATTTATTATTTCCGCATTTATCAATTTAGCAAGACCTACACTAAGTTTTGTTTTTCCAACACCGGTTGGCCCTACAATTACTATGATATCCTTCATTATTTTTTCCTCGTCCTCATTCTATAAGATAATAGATATAATTTGTGGGAAGATATTACCTCTTCTTTTTCCACAATAGGAACACCTTTCATAGCAAGTTTCGATGATAGAGCTTGAAACTTGCTTTTATTGCTATTAAAGACTTTTCTATCTGGTGTACATATTCCAATATTAAAGGAACCACGATAGATAACCATTTTGGTATAGTCTGTAATGTGATCAAAAAAACCATTACATATAAAATTAGGAGTTTGGCCATTTATAAATTCATCAGTTGGAAAGACTATTTTATCTAAATTCCCTTTCAATAGGATAATACTTTTTCCATTATTAGCAAAATGATTTATAGAGATTGCGGAATTAATGTCAGGAGTAGTTTCAACTAAAACATCCGTTGATAAAACTAAGTTATTACTTTGAAGAAACTTTGCAAAGAGGTCATTCGATAGCTTTAGATTACTTATTTTTCGGTTGGAATTCATTCAATCATCTCCGTTTTAATATTTTAACAAAAAATAAGTAAAAAGTAAAATAGTAATTATATCCATACAATCATTCCCCTTCATCAGAAAGAAAAATTTACTTTTGTTTGACAATTCATAAAAAAAGAAAGATTTTCTCTCTTTTACTCATTTTCCAATGATAGTAATATTAAATTTGAGGTTTCTTGATTGTTATCATTAATTTTGAAATTGTCTAGTCCCACTTTAATATAACTTCCATTTTTTATATCACTTATTTTCATTGGTTCTTGAACATCGGAAGATGTGCTGATGATATTGCTATCAATTTTAGATGATGGCATATTATAAATTTTATGGCCAGAGCTATCTTTTGCGTTTATATAAAATGAATATGCTCCACCATCTTTTGCTACTATGATAATATAACTTTGTTCATTTAAGAATTTTCCGTAAGGTGATACTCCATTTCCTTTTTCCATTTTTATTTCTGAAAAAGGGACCAATAGAGCTTCATTTATTTTTGGTTTTTGATCATAGCCAAATGCTAACATGTTTACTTTGGCTGATTGAACATAATTAGAAATTGTTGTAACATAAGCTTTTTTTCTTGAATCATTTATGTATTTTGTTACACTAGGTATTGCTATCATCATTAATACTCCTAGTATAATAATGACTGCTAAAAGTTCAATTAGAGTAAATCCTTTTTCCTTCCTTTTATCTTTCTTTCTTTTTTTCATTAGTTCATAACCCTTTTAAACAATCTCTCAAGTTCATAGTTAGAATAGGTAATAATAGTAGGTCTCCCATGAGGACAGGTAAATGGATTTTTAGTGTTTCTTAATCGGTCTAGTAAATCTTCCATATCTATTAAAGTGATTCTATCATTTGCTTTTATACTTAGTTTGCAAGCAAGAGTAGCAGCAACTTTTTCAGTAAATTTATAACTATCAAAATTTTCGGTTAATATCACGATATCGATAATTTTTCTAATCGATTCCTCTATTGCATAATCTGGAAGCCAATAAGGATGACTTCTAATTAAGATGGTGTTAATGCCAAAATCCTCTATTGTAAATCCCATATCTATGAGAATGTTTATATTTTCCTTTAAAATAATATAGTCTTTGTTACTGATTTCTAATTTTATAGGGACTAATAAATCTATACTGGTGTTATCGTGTGTTCCAAGTTTTTCTAAATATTTTTCATAGTTTATTCTCTCCGCTGCTGCGTGTTGATCTATTATGTACATACCATCTTCGTTTTCTGCGATAATATAAGTTGCATGTACTACTCCCACCGGATACATTTTTTTTATTCTATTGGATTCTTCTAAAGATGAAGTTGTAACCACAGAATCATCATAATGTGTATCCGTATTATCACTCTCTTTTATCTCTAAAGTATCAAAATTAAGTGTGTATTCTTTTATAGGTTGTTTTGAATCAGTCGAATCATAACTATACAAAGGAACTTCTTCCTGTTCTTTTTCGATTTCTTCTCGAATATTATTTTTCTCATGAATTACTTTTATTTCTGGTATTAAATTTATTGTCTCTAATTGTTCTTTTATAGCATGGCTTATTAATTCTTTTAGTGTATCTATCTTTGAAAATTTAATATCCATTTTAGTTGGATGAATATTGACATCTATTAAAATAGGGTCTGTGTCAATATTTAAAACAACTATTGGGAATTTACTTTCTGGAATATATGTGTGATAGCTATCTACTATTATTCTGGTAATTTCAGTATTTCTGATTACTCTTCCATTTACTAATACCGTTATGTTATTCTTTGAGGTTTTAGCACATTCTGGATAAGAAATATATCCTTTCACACTATAATCATCATTTTCTTTTTCAATGTAAATCATTTTTTTCGTTAGCTCTACTCCATAGATATTACTTATTACTTTTAGTAGATTTCCTTTTCCATCTGTATTCAATAAAACTTTATCATTATTCGTTAAAATAAATCGAATATTTGGAAATGATAAGGCCATTTTGTTCACATAATCAACAATATTGGCAAGTTCTGTATAAAGTTTTTTAAGATATTTTAATCTTACGGGAGTGTTATAAAATAGATTTTTTACAGTTATTTTAGTTCCTTTTTTTAAATCACTCGATTTTACATCTATTATTTTCCCTCCATCTATTTCTATTTCTGTTCCTGTAATACCATTAGATGTTTTTAAATTTACTAAACTAACGGCCGCAATAGAAGGAAGCGCTTCTCCTCTGAAACCTAGACTATTGATATAAAATAGATCCTCTAATGTTTTTAGTTTACTGGTTGCATGTCTTGAAAAGGCTAATATTGCATCCTCTTTATCCATCCCAATACCATCGTCAGTAACACTGATTTCTTTTACTCCACTATCTACTAAATTTATCTTTATTTCTGTACTTTCAGCATCAATTGAGTTTTCAACTAATTCTTTAACAACATTCATAGTCTTTTCTACTACTTCTCCTGCTGCTATTTTATTTGCCAAATCCTCACTCATGATTTCTATTTTGCTCATAAATTTCACCCTGTATTAGTTAATATATTAATTCAGAATATGTTTTAGTGCTTGGATCTACTTCGTATCTGTATATAGTAGTATTAACAAGACTTTTAGCGGTTACAATGTATTTCCCTTCATCATTTACTATTACATTAAATTCGAAAGTGTCACTATTAAAAGATGATTGAACTAACTTTTTAGCATCCTCTTTAGAGAAATTGTAAATTTCCATAATATTTTCTTCCGTGACTTTTGTAGAATCAACATCATTGATAATAGAGTTGGTTTCATTTTCACTATCATTATTATTACCAATATTATTAGCCCCTTTTTTATCACTATTTAAGAATAAAAAGACGATACAGACAACGACAGCAATGAAAAAAATGACTCCTATCATTAATTCTTTTTTATGATTTTTCACGTTTAATTTAGATTTTTTCTTCATATCTGTTACCTTTACCTTTCTATTAATAATTATACAATAGGAATTTTAAAATGTAAATTTAACTTTCTATGTTTTTTAAATATGAATACAGTTCTTTGGCAACGCTTTTATTAAGAATGGATTCTAGTTCTTCTAATGTGGCTTCTTTCATTTTTTTTAAGGATCCATATTTTTTTAAAAGTTCTTTTTTTCTAATTTCACCAATTCCTGGAACCATCGATAATAAACTAGATAACATTCCTTTTGATTTTATGTTTCTATGATAGGTTATTGCGTAATTATGGACTTCATCTTGGATTTTTGTCAAAAATAAGAATAAATTACTTTTAGAGTCTATTTTGATTTCTTCTAAATTGGAATCAATGATTGCATTTGTTCGGTGTTTTTCATCTTTTTTTAGCCCGATTACTCTAATATTTAATCCTAAAGATGCAATAACATCACAAGATACTTTTACTTGTAATTTTCCACCATCTACAATAATTAAGTCTGGTTTTTCTAAATTATCCATAATTACTCTATAATATCTTCTATATATAACTTCCTTCATGGCTGATAAATCATCTTTTGTATCTAGACTTATTTTAAACTTTCTATAAAGATCTTTGTTCGGTTTAAAATTATCAAAAACTACCATACCACCCACATAAAAAGTGCCAAATAAATGAGAATTATCAAAGGCTTCTATTCTATAAATTTTATCCATAGAAAGAGCTTTTTCTAAATCTTTTATAGCATTTTTTCTATAGTTATCATCTCTTTTTAGTGTTTCTTCTTTTTCTATTAGAAGATTCTTTGCATTGGAATTAGCAAGATCTAATAATTTTTTTATATCTCCTTTTTTAGGTATCATTACTTTCACGTTCAAGTAAGAGTTCAGTATTTCACAGTCAACCATGTCATTTACATATATTTCTTTGGGAAGCATATTACCTTTTTCATAAAATTTAATGATGTATTCAATGATTGCTTCTTCTTTTTCCTCTACTATGGTAAAGATGTCAGAATGATGCCCAAAAAGAATGCCATCTCTTACAAAGAAGACTTGAACAGATAAATAATTGTTATTTTTATAATAACCAAAAAGATCGAATGTATAGGCTTTATTTAAGTCGATAGTTTGTTTAGTAAGTGTTATATTAATGTCTTCTAACATAGATTTTAATTCCAAGGCTTTTTCGAAATTAAGTTCACTACTGGCTTTATACATGCTTTCTTCTAGTCTTTTTGATATTATTTCTTTATGCCCATTTAGAAATGATATGATCTCACTTTTCATACTATCTAATTTTTTTTGGTCGATATTATTAGATTTACAATAACCAAGGCATTCTTCTATGTGATAGTATAGACAGACATCTTTTCCTAGATGATTACATTTTCTTAAGGGGTAAACTCTGTTGATGATTTCTACGGTTTTTCTTGCGGCCGTTACATTGGGATATGGTCCAAAAAATTTACTTTTACTTTTATTTTTCTTTCTATTCAGATTTCTTACCACTTTTAAAGTTGGATATTTCTCATCACTAAGTTCTATATATGGGTAACTTTTGTCATCTTTCAGTAAGATATTGTATTTGGGATTATACTTTTTTATGAGTGTGATTTCTAGTATTAGTGATTCTAATTCACTATTAGTTACTATGTATTCAAAATCGACTATGTCATTAACAAGCATGAGGGTTTTTCCTGTTACACTACCAGTGAAATAACTTTTTAATCGGTTTTTTAAGTTTTTGGCTTTTCCAACATAGATTATAATGCCATCTTTGTTTTTCATCTGATAACTACCAGGAAGTTCTGGTACCAAAGAAAGCTTTTCTTTTATATGTTTTCTTATATTATCGTTCATAAAATCACCATCTAAATTATATCAAAAAAAACGAAATTATTGTACTAATTTCGTTTTGAAAAACGTCTGGTTTTATTTTCTCCTATTGTCAGTTTGTACTCTTTTGTAAATTGATCAAATACTTCATCTGGATAAATATTTTCTTTAGTTTCATCATAGAGATTCATAATTAAATCACACATTTCTTTACTTTTTTCTATTCCGAGATCTGAAAATACTTTTTTAAAAGCAAGATCCTTGCTACCATACTCAGAAATTTTGTTATTGATTTCATAAGTAATATTTTTGTCCATCGTATAAATAAAAAACAGTAAGACTAAGGATAACTTATCTAGATTTGGTGTAAAAAGAGAAAGAAAATTTCCATACTTAGTAGAATTTTCAATTGGTTCTTCGTACATTGGTAATATGTTACTGAAAGATACAGAACCAGAACACCATATTTGCATTCCATCGTAGTCTATGAAGCTAAATCTATTTTCTTTTTTATTGTAGAAAACATTGCTTGGAGTGGCAAAATCTGGGAGTATGACTCCATTTTGATTTAATAGTTTAATACGGTTTGTTAATGCTTTAAAAATCTTACTATATAAATGAAGTGACTTTATACTACATAGTGTTGAACTTAATGTTCTTTCTTCTACTTTTGGTACTGTATATGCTACTATTCGATAGTCAGAATAATAAGCCGTTTTCGGTTTTATGATGTCTTCTGTCTCTAAATACGGGGCAAAGTTTATTTTTCTATCTAATTCCTCTCGGAAAAAATTATAATAAAGTATTGATTTTTTATCGATAATTTCACTTCTTTTTTTCAATACTTTCAACATTTCTCCATTATTAAGGTCATAAGTAGACATGAATCCAGAACCTCTGGTAATTAAAGTTGCATTTTCTTCTAAGATCGAATCATCCCAATTTTTACTAACTATACTATTCATAAGTACTCCTTCTTGTGAGTTCGTATTATACATCAATGTTTATTATTTTGTCAAATTTTTGTATAATGGTATTGGTGATTGGTAAGTATGAAATCAATTAAGGGAAATTTTAATCATCAAATAGTGATTAATAAATCTATTTTTATTGCTCAATTTATAAAAATAGAGGATAAGGAAAATTTGCAGCAATATATGAGTGACATTAAAATGAAATACAAAGATGCAACTCATTACTGTTATGCTTATATCATAGACGAATATAGAAAGTGTTCTGATGATGGTGAACCATCCGGTACTGCAGGAATACAGATTATGGAATCTTTAAATATGGCTAATTTGAATAGAGTTCTTTGTGTAGTTATTAGATATTTTGGTGGAATTAAATTGGGTTCTGGCGGTCTAATTAGAGCTTATAGAAAAGTAGTAGTCGAGGCTTTAAATGGTAATAAAGATAAAATTGTCGAATTGATAGATGGGTATTTAGTCAAAGTAGAAGTAAGTTATCCTATGCAAAAAGATTTTGAGTATTGGATTAAGAAGGATTATTGGAAAGAATATGGTGAGTCTGTTGTATATACATTTGAATGTGATGAAAATTTAAAAGAAAAAGTGGGACGTAAGTATCATATTATATTTGAAGAAAAGAAAAAAATTCAAAAAGATTAGTTATTTTCTCTCTTAATGAATTTTTGTTTTTCTTTTTTGGTATCAGAATCTTTATATAGATGATATTCAGAATAAAATCTTTTAATTAGCTTTTTTGGATTAGGATTTTCTTCTTTAGAGGAAAAGAGATTTATGTAGCCAAACATGATTTCACTATCAAATATTCCCATATCGTTGAATTGATAAATAATTTCTTCTATTCTTTTATCACTGATTTGTCCATGATATTCATCATAAACTATTTTTTGGAAAACCGGCATTGCGGCAATATTGATTCCAGATAGTCTATATAGATAGTCTACAAGAATAGACATATCATTTATTCTTTTCGTGAAAAGTCCGTCTTCACTCTTATATTTATCGGTTCTCAAGATGGGATTTTGTAAATATCTTAATGTCATACTAATGGTATTCGTAGGAATATCTTTTATTTGCATTCCATCATAGTCAATAAGAAAAATTTCTTTTTTTTCTTTGTCGTATAAGATATTACTTGGTGTGATTAAATCTGGTACTATCACTTTTTCTTTTGCTAAAGCCTCAACCCTATCTGCTAATAGCAAGTAAAATTCTGTAATGTCTTCCATATTATAATAATTGATAAAAAAGTCAGTTAAGTCTGGAGTATCATGATATGGATAGTAAAAACCTTTGATATCATTTTTATTGTCTACTGATATTTCATCTGGAATAATCAATCCTTTTGTATTACGTAACTCATCCGCAGTTTTTAACTTTCTATAAAAATTATTATAAAATCTATGATATCTTGTAAATTCTGCAGCGCTATTTAAAAATGGCACTTTTAAATATTTAAAAACTCTCCCTGTATTTAATAAATAAACATCTGTGTATGGATTTCTTCCATCTGTTAATTTAATTGCCCTTTCCAGCATAACAGGATTAAAATTTGTTATTTTCATAAAATCATCCTCTGTTTTAAATTATTGCAATGTAAACTTGTACATTATACCATATTTTCTTAAGAAAAGCAATTTTTTTTATCATTTTGGTGTATTATTGTAAAAAGGAGTTTTATGTCGGGGTGTGTTTTTCTGATTCGAAATTAAAAGTAGCATATTACTACACTACTTTATCCATTCAATAATTTCTTCTTTTTCCATTACTCCCACATGTTTTTTTTCTATCTTGTTGTTGTTATAAAGGAGTAATAATGGAATAGACATTACTCCATATTTCTTTGCAAGTTCTGGGTGTTCATCTACATTGATTTTTACTACGTTAATATTTTCTTCTTCATCTACTAGTTCTTCGATGTTTTCTCCTAATATGTTACATGGCATACACCAATCTGCATAGAAATCTATTAATACTTTTTGGTTGTTCACTAAGTCATCGAGATTTTCATCTTTTAAATACGTTATCATCTTATCCTCCTATCGGTATTTATCTAGAATAATATCTGCATTTTCTATTTTTAGTTTTCCTGAGTTTATCAATTTATCGGCGTAATCTACTTTTATTATATTGTATTTAAGCATGATATCTAGTGAGCTTCTGTTGAATTCCTCTTTAGTGGAATTACTACTAAATTCTTCACGCAATTGCATAATTTCTCCAATTGCTTGTGATGTATTTTTCATCATATTACCAATGAGTGGCGTGTTTTCTAGCATATATGTTTTGATATTAGAATCGTGTACTAAGTCAATTCCAAATATAGGTAGGGATAAAAACATAAGCGCTATTGTGGCAATGATTTGTCCTTCTACTATTCCTGCTATAAAGCCCAGTATTTTCGAAGGTATCCCCAAAATAATAGTGCATTTCAGTATTTTTTCAATAAAGCCTGATATTTTAACTATAATTGCATAAATGGCCATTAAAATCGAGAAAACGATGAGAAAAGCTATCAGTTGGTAAATTACTACGTTGATTATTGTTACCCCTTTAAAATCTCCCCAGAAATTAAAAAAAGGAAGATTCAGACTAAGCCATTCCGCAATTGGATTTTTTAAGATAAAGGATAGTGAAAATACAAGTATAATCCCAACTGCTGACACAATAGTTTTTATAAAGCCATTATGCCATCCTATAATACCTATTAATAATATAAATAAAATAATTACAACATCAATAATATTCATAAATCTACTCCTACTACAATATTATTATACTTGTTTGAGATTTATTAGTCAAATTTTATTATTTTTGCTAGTATATTGTTTCAATTCATAAAGAATATTTATAGCATCGATTGGAGTTATTTCTAAGGGATTAATTTTATTTAATTTTTCTATAATCAAATCTTTATTATCGAATACTTCTTCTTGTTCTAATGGAAGTTGAATTTGTTTATAGGAAGTCTTCCCTTGACTTTTTGTTTCATACATTTCAAGTATTTCATTTGCTCTATCGATAACTTCTTTTGGTAGTTGTGCTAAAGAAGCAACATGGATACCGTAACTTTTGTCTACGGCTCCGGTTTTTACTTTATGAAGAAATGTTATTTTTCCTTCTTCTTCTATTGCACTGACATGTACATTTTTAAGGTGCTTCAACTTTCCGGATAAAGAGGTTAATTCATGATAATGAGTTGAGAAAAGAGTTTTTGCTTTGATCTTGTCATGAATGTATTCTAAAATAGATTGGGCAAGACTCATTCCATCGTAAGTTGCAGTTCCTCTTCCAAGTTCATCAAATAAAATTAAACTGTTTACGGTTGCATCTGTTATTGCATAGTTGGCTTCTTTCATTTCTACCATAAAAGTAGAATCTCCACTGACTAAATCATCACTTGCTCCGATTCTTGTAAAGATTTTATCAAATATGGAGATAGTGCAACTTTTAGCCGGTACAAAAGAGCCTATCTGGGCCATGATAATAATAATAGCCAAGGTTCTCATATAAGTAGATTTACCAGCCATGTTAGGCCCAGTTATAAGAAGAATATCGGTATCTTTGTTCATTACGATATCATTAGGAACAAATTCATTTTTGATTACTTTTTCTACTACTGGATGTCTTGCTTCTTTGATATCTATTCTTCTTTCTTTAGAAATGATAGGTCTAGAGTAATTATTTTCTTCACTTACGGTAGCAAAAGAAGATAACATATCAATTAGGGCAATAACTTTAGATGTTTTTTGAAGTTTTTCAATATAAGTTTTCACTTTATCTCTTATTTCCATAAATATTTTATATTCTAAGTTGATGATTTTTTCTTCGGCTCCTAAAATAATATTTTCTTTTTCTTTTAGAAGTGGTGTAATAAACCTTTCACAGTTAGCAAGCGTTTGTTTTCTTTCATAATTAAATTCTTCTTTTACTAAAGGAATACTTCCTTTGCTAATTTCTATATAGTAACCAAATACTTTGTTATAGCCCAGCTTTAGGTTTTTGATACCGGTTCTTTCTCTTTCTTCTTGTTCAATTTTTAAAATGAAGTCTTTAGAACCACTTCTAATACTTCTAAGCTCATCTAAATCTTTGTGATATCCATCTTTTATAATTCCCCCTTCTTTTATGGATAAGGGTGCATCTTCATTTATAGAAGAATCTAATAAATGATACAATTCTTCAAAGGTATCTATTGTCTTATAAAAATGAATTTCCTCTAAAATTTCTTTGATATTTGGTAGAACTTTTAATGATTTTTTTAATTGTAATAGGTCCCTAGCATTTAAATTCCCATAACTGATTCGTCCTGAAAGTCGTTCTAAATCATATATTTCATCGAGGAAATTCTGTAAATCGTTTTTTAAGATGAATTCAGTGAGTAGAGTTTCTACTACATCATATCTTCTGTTTATTTCCGCAACACTAGTCAGTGGATTTTCAATACTGTATTTTAAGAATCTGCTTCCCATAGCGGTTTTAGTTTTATCTAAAAGCCACAAAAGAGAATACATTCTTTCTTTTTGTCTAAGTGTTTCTGTTAATTCTAAATTTCTTTTGGTGTGGCTGTCAAATAAAAGATATTTGCATAAATCTACTATTTCCGCTTTTTGTAAGTGAGACATATTTCCTTTTTTTGTCTCTAGAATATAGTTTAAAAGATGATTTACTGTGGTAATCATTCTAATATCTTGTAAATTGCTAGTAATATAATTATAGTCTGATTCTGAATATATATTATCAGAGATTGTGACTAGAATATGATAGGTTTCTTTTAAAGAAGTGATAATTTCTCTATCGATTTTATCGTTTACTATAATTTCTTTGATATTTCGGTTATTTACTTCTTTAACCATTTTTTCTTTGTCATGCTCTAATATTAAGACATAAAAATATCCTGTTGTTATATCAGCATAACTCATCCCATAACAATAATCAAAATCGTATATATTACCAATGTAATTATAATCTTTTTCACTAAGTGTGTTGTCGATTATGGTCCCTTTCGTTACTACTTGAATGACATCTCTTTCTACTATTCCTTTAGATTCTTTTGGATCAGTCAATTGTTCACATATAGCTACTTTATATCCTTTATTTATCAATTTTTCCAAATAAGATAAATAGGCATGATGCGGAACTCCACACATAGGTACTCTCTCATCGAGTCCAGCGTTTCTTCCCGTTAAAGTTAGTTCTAGTTCACGAGAACAAACAATTGCATCTTCAAAAAACATTTCATAGAAATCTCCAAGCCTATAAAATATAATTGTATCATTATATTTTTCTTTAATTTCTAAATATTTAAGCATCATTGGGCTTAATTTACTTTTATCAACTTCACTACGTTTCATACTACCACCTGCTAAGGGATATTATAACAATTTTTTCTATAAAATTAAAGATAAAATTATGATAGAAGATTTATCAATTTCTTCATGTTTTTAGGCATTTTGTACCGTTTCTACTTCTTGTGCTAAAAATAAATTCGTAGCTCCTAGTGCTTGATAACCATTTCCATTATTATATAACTCTCTATTTCTTTCTGATAGGGTTTGAATTTTTCCGTCTACATTATCGAGTACTAAAATGTTTTCTGGGGTTAATTGGCTAAAATCCGTTACTTCTTTATTGAACCCTACTACGGTTACAATATGCCTTAGCCCTTCATTAGATCTCTTTTGTGTAACTTGTAAGGCAACAGGAAAAAAAAAGAAAAGTTATTTCTTTTTTTATCTTGTTTAGCCATTAAATATTTCTAATAAGTCTTTCATCGTTGACGAAATTTTTTCTCTTATATCGGGCGTAATTTCAGAATTCATCAACTTTTCTAAATTATCGAATTTTTCTAGTTCTTTATGA
>CASFCU010000087.1 GCA_949293285.1 uncultured bacterium | reverse complement strand
CATAAAATTATTATTAGTAATAATCTATCTTGTTTAATTCTACTTGTATTTAATAATGATAATAATATTTATATAAAAGATAGCTTAGATACTATTACTATAAAAAGACTAGAAACATTAGTTTTACAAATGATTTCGTAATTGCCTTGCCATTTACGTTCCTATAAAAATGTGATAAAATGGTATTACAAAAAAACTATGAGATATCCAACCATAGCTTTTAAAATACTAAATTTTGACATTTTAAAAATACTTTTATAAAATGACATATTAATTAACATGTGACAATTATAAATACTTCTAATATTTAATTGGTCACAGCAACTATTAAATATTTTTACAATTTGATATCATTTTACTTAAAATTATTATAATAACTACAATCTCTTCAATAAATCATCTATAACTCTAGAAATCTTATATTTATTTTATGGAATCTAGAATTTCATCGACACTTGAAACTTACCATTAATAAGTATTTTAAGTTTTATTTATATTAATACTTCTTAATATTCGAATAAAATGACTAGCTGGATTAACTGTGAACATCTTAAAAACATTCATCTTAATATCATAATCTTCGTATTACCATTCCTTTTTTACATTTACTAGTTCCTTAATATATCCTATTAAACACCAAGGAGCCAAAATAAATGCATAAAATAAAATATAAAAAACAAATGATAAAATACTTCTTTTTTCTAATTTACACTCAACTTTTTTTAATACCTTTCCCCTTCTAATTTCGATGACAAGACACAATAGCATACCAAACAGCAGCACAAATAAAGTTAACCAACCAATTAACAATGGATTGTTAAATGCTAAGAAAATAACACCTAATGGAACAAAAATAAGAAGAGCAAGATCTACAAAAGGAAAAAAAACATTAAAACTCATTAAAAATCTAGACTTAAACTTTAATTTCTTAGAAGTAATAACTTTCACTTTTTTAAAAGCTTCAATCATTCCTCTTGCCCATCTTTTTCTCTGTTTAAATAATCCCTTTAAGGTTTCTGGAACATTTGTAAATGCAATAGCATCTTTTGCAAAATTAATAGAATAACCTCTACTTAACAAATCCCACGTCAAAACAATATCTTCACCAACACAATTTTGCCATCCACCACATTGTCTTACAAAATTGGTCTTATATGCACTGAAAGCACCTTGGGCAACTAAAGTAGAACCATAATTTCCTTGATATAACTTTACTCCAAATATTCCTAAAGTATAATCCCATTGTTGAAGTTTTGTAACAAAACTTTTCTTGGCATTTTGAACAAACAAACATCCAGCAGTAGCAACGGTATTTTCATTGGAATTCAATAATTTATTCATAATAGATTGAATTGCAGAAGAATGAAGAAACGTATCACTATCAATCGTAATGACATAATCTGTCCTTACACACTTTAATGCCTCATTTAAGGCAAAAGATTTACCATTATGACATCTTTCTAATAACATGGTTCTAGAGTCAAAACACATCGATTTCAATAACTCTAGTGAACCATCTATTGAACCATCATCGATTATAATAACATGAATATTGCCATTATATTTTTGTCTTTTAATAGAATTCAACGTCTGCAAATAGAACTCTTAGCATTATAAACTGGTATCAAAACAGTCACATCACATG
Source organism: uncultured bacterium (assembly GCA_949293285.1). Lineage (GTDB taxonomy): Bacteria > Bacillota_I > Bacilli_A > RF39 > UBA660 > RUG13868. Next base: position 2,166 of record CASFCU010000087.1, on the reverse strand, counting down.
CTTTTTTTACACAATTTTTTTCTTCTTTCTTTTCACATAACAAACTAATGAACATAAAAACATAAATAAAACCTGGTATTAATGCTATAAAAACTACAAGATATATTGCTAGAGGATATCCAAGATAACAAGAAATATCATGTATCCAATTAATATTTATAAAAATTGACAAAATAAAATAGAAAAGTGAAATAATAACAGATACTAAAAACAATTTATCACCTCTACTTCATTTTATGAAATTCATAAAAATAAGTGATAAACTAAAAAACCTGTCAAAATGAATAAAAAATGAAATGAAAATATTTAATTAGTATACTAATTTTAATTACTACACTAATCATCATAGGAACCATTTTAACAAAACAACCCAAAAATAAAAGACCAGATATCAATATTCCTATTTTACTCTATCATGATTTTGTAACAACACTTCCCTCAAATGATCCAGACAATTTTAACTATATCAACACTCCTAAAAGCTTTGAAGAAAATGTAAAAACATTACTAGAAAATGAATATACCTTTATATCATTTCAAGAGTTAAATGATGCCTATAACGGTAAAATACCCCTTCCCAAAAAACCAATTTTACTAACCCTAGATGATGGTTATCACAGTAATTATCAATATATCTATCCTATTCTAGAAAAATATAATATAAAAGCAGCCATTTTCATAGTAACTGATAACATTGGAAAAACGATCGATGGAAAAAAATACTTGAGTTGGCAACAATGTAAAACAATGCAAGATAGTGGTCTTGTAGAAATTTTTAGTCATAGTAAAAGACATCTATTCTATGACAAACTTTCTATTAGAACAATTCGAGATGATGTAAAAAATTCATATAAAGAAATCGAAAAATACTTAGGAAAAAAACAATTAAAAGTTTTTGCATATCCATATGGTGCATACACTAAAGAAACCGTATGGGTTCTAAAGAAAAACGGAATAGATATGCAAATTTACGATATTGGAATAAATAACTTTAAAAATTTTGATAAAAACTATATAAAAAGAATAAATATCCCCTGTGAAATGACAGGAAAAGAAATTATAAGAGAAATAAATATAGTAAATTAAAACTTTTCCATATTTCAACTATAAAAAATAATAATAATTCTATCTACCAACAAAAAACAATGTATTTTCACAAGAATACACTGTTTTATTCATAAACAAATTTTTACTTTTTAGAAGAAGTCTTTTTCTTAGTACTTTTCTTTTCTGAAGATGTATTTGCTTTTGAAGATTCTTTCTTCTTAGTACTCTTTTTCTTCTCTGTAGTTGAAGTTTTAACTGTCTTCCTATCCTCTTTTACATTTTCTTCTACATAATTCTCATCTTTTTGCTTTATTCTTTCATCATTTCTCTTATCAAAATTACTGTTCTCATGTTCTGAATTTCCTTTTCTTGCAAACAAAACAAAGGCCACAATTCCACCAATAACTAATATGGAAACAACGGATATGACAATATCACTAGTAGAAGACTTATCTTTAGTTGCACCATTTTGTAAATCGGCAATAATATCTGTTCTTTCATCATCGTTCTTATTATATTCTTCTACTATATCACTCTTAATGTCCTCCCCCCAAGATTCCTGAAACCCTGGATAAGTTTGACCTCCAACAATGATAAAAGGAACTCCTTTAATAGTTACCCCGAGATAATCAGCAACTTCTTCCATAAGAAGAGCATTATCTGCATCATTCCATACCTCATAAGTAACTAAATTATAATACTTTCCATACTCCTCTTCTATACTATCAAAAAAACTAAGTGCACTAGCACAAAATCCACAACCTTCTCCTCTAAACATATAAACATTAATTTTAGATCTCTCTATTTCACCGGTAGTAGAATCACCATCTTCACCTTCAGCACGAACCATAAATGGAACAACAAAAGCAAAAAGCATCAATGAAACCAAAAATAATTTTAACTTTTTCATATACCCTCCTAATCTGTACAAATAAAATTCTACCAAATATTTAAAAAATTGACAATATATAATATATTTTTCATAAAATTATCACAAATCTTGTTTTTCTTCTAATTGCTCTAAATCAACACGACTTATCATATCAAACTTCTTACTTATTTTCTCACTCGTAATTTGAACACTTTCCACTTCTTTATTAACTGACTGAATACTTTTAG
>CASFCU010000086.1 GCA_949293285.1 uncultured bacterium | reverse complement strand
AACTTACTTAAAACTATCTTACAAGCGCTAAAAAAATTCTTTAAACGATTATTAAAAATAGGAACTGAAAAAGATAAAGATGATGTTGTTGATGAAATAAAAGAATATCACAAATTAGATTTATACAAAAACAAAGATTTACACGATATAGCAGATAACACAACAAGAGAAGAAGAAATAAATGATTACTTATACACAAAAAATTATGAATATGATGACCGAGATTTTGAAATTTAAAAAAACGAGCTACAGCTCGTCATAAAAGACCGTTTTGTCGAAATGGTAACACACTACGCTATTGGCAAAGCCAATAACGGTGTGAAAAAGGGAATTTTCCTTTTTAAACCCTTTTAAGCATAATTTTAGCAAGGCATAAAGCCAAGCAAAATTATGTTTTTATTTTCAAAACTTCGTAATGAAAATAAAAGAGAAAGCCTATCGCCAATTTCATTGAAACTTCGTTTCAACAAAACTTGCTACGACTTTTATTTTCTCTTTAATACTTTCGCTTGTCCTAAATCATTTTGAGAATTTATTTCATTTAATGTATTATCTAATGTAATCACTATTGCTTCAAGTGGGACACCACTTTTATACAAAGAAACAACTAAATTAGATAATTCATTTAATTTGTTTTTAATAGTAGTTACATTATCATTTTCTTTATTATTAAGAATATCATTAAAATCTATAAAATCTTTTTGGTTTTCAATTTGAACTCTGTTACAGAAAAATAATGTTCCTTGCCCAACTAACATTCCTATTTCAAAACCCGTGTTTTCTAATTTGACTTTATAAAAATTTCCAAAATTACAATCTGTTGGATATATATAATTTTTACTTGCATATCTCTCTATTCCGTGATACATTAAGTGTAAATTATTCACTTGTTCTAAATCTTCTTTAGATATTTTTTCAGGAAAATATAGCCAACCATCATTAGAGAAACTTGAATGTTCTACGGTAAAACTATCAAGCCATTTTATATAATCAGTATTAGATAACATTTCTTGTATTTTAATGTTTTTAGCATTTTCCTTTGCAAAATATTCTTCCGCCCATTTTTTAATTTTTTCTTGTCCTTCTGGCGTATTCATTTCTTTTAATATTCTTTCAGCACCATTCATATTAAAACCCTCCTTTTTTAGTAAAACTATTATAACATGAATTTTATAACTTTTTTCATTTTTTTGATACATTTTATTAAAAATGTAGTATAATTTAGATAGTTAGTAGTTATTACTACCTATAAATTTATGCCTAGTGGTTGTTATACTTCCACCAAAAGGGCACCATAAGAGTTTAATCTGAACCCTTGGTGTTTCGGATAGTTTATGAATAGAACTTGTCAAAAGTTCTTTTTTATGTTATTATGAATATGTCAAGGAAACTTGCATAAAATAAAAAAGGAAATACTTAACTTTGCCGAGTTGAGTACTTACCTAAATAGTTAGATTAGTACTTAATCTTTTGCTAGATTGAGTACTATTTTTTTACTACTACTATCATAATGATTAGGAGAAATAAAATGATAGCAATGAGCTTAAGAACCTTTTATAATAAAAGTCTTAGTTTTCATCTTTATCAAACCTCCTCTCAAAGATTAGAGGTAGACACTCAACAACTGATATTCCCTATAAAAAGTATACTATTGCATGTATTAAAAAAACAAGCAAACTATATATTTAATGAAAATATTTTATAGCAAAATTTGTTATATTAATGTTAGAATATTGTTAAAAATAAAAAAACAACAGAGGTGTAAAATGATTAATAAAAATATTGTCAAATTTAAGTCAACACCATACTTAGTAAAATGCAAGGATTCTAGTACGATAGATTTTCTATTTATTTACCCAGTCAAATATAATAAAAAATATTTATTTTATCTTTCTTTAATGAAGCAAATTCTTTTAACAACATCTTTTGATTATCAAACAGAAGAAAAATATAAAAAACGATACCAAAAATTAATGATTATAGATGAATCGATGTATACTAAAAGATTAAATAATAATTTGTACATAGAGTTTACTTTAACTGTACCCAACCCTAATAAAATAAGTAATTATAATTTAGAAGAAGCTTTTTCCTTTTTTGTAAAAACTATTTATAATCCCAATGTAGCAAATAGTAAGTTTAATGAAGAAGTATTTGAACGAGAAAAATGCTATTTAAAAGAAAAAAATTTATATAACATGAAAAATGTATATGCTAAATCATACCAGTCTTTTTTAAACATAGTAGATGATAATGGAATATTAAAAGATAATATATATAATAATATGGATTTAATAGATACTGCCACACCAGAAGGATTATATGAGGTATACCATCATTTGATTCAGGAAAATAACCCAATTATTATTGTTTATGGTAACGTTGATAAAAAAATAAACAATCTTATCACAAAATATGTTCACAGAAACAATAAGCGTATCATGGTAAAAAAAGACTACTATCATTTTTTAAAACCTTATGAAAAAGTTAGAGTAGTAGAGGAAAAATCTAAATACAATCAATCGATACTATACGTTGCTTACAAAATAAAAAAAATAAAGAGGGAAGACCAGTTGTATATTGTCCTTATCAAAAATATTTTAGGAGTAGGAGCAAATAGCTTAATATTCAAAACCTTAAGAGTAGAAAATGGTTTAGTTTACTCTGCAAAGACTTGGTGCAACATATACGCAGGATTATTGGTTGTAGAAGCTTATATAGACAAAAAGTCAAAAAAGAAAGTAATTTCTAAAGTTGAAAACATAATAAATAGATTAAAAGACAAAAAATTTCTTAAAACTCAAATAGAACGAATTCTTAAAGATATGAAATTAGATTTGATAAGGGAACAAGATAACAAAAGAAAGCATCTTGTGGATTTTTTATCGGAAAAATTTGATTATGGATATAATTTGGAAACATTAATTGACTTTTATTCTAATATGGATTTTGAATTATTAATCGATTTCATAAAAAGATTAAAGCTTGATACCATTTATTTTTTAGAAGGTGAGTTTGATGAAAAAGAAAAAAATATATAAACTAAAAAATGGTCCACAAATTGTTTTATATAAAGATACATCAAAACATTGTACCATTGCCAGTTTATTTGTCATGTTTGGAGGGAAAAACAAAAAAATAAAAATAGGAAATAAAAATTATAAAATACCTGATGGTATGGCTCATTTCCTAGAACATCTTTTAATAGAACATAGTATTTATGGAAATATTTTACTTGAGTTTGAAAATAAAAGTACAAAATCAAATGGCTATACTACCAAAGACACAACGGAATATGTTATCAATTCTGTAATCGACTTCGAAGAAGATTTAGTAAAATTGATTCATATCGTGAATCTACCATCGTTTAATAAAAAGGATGTAGAAGAAACGAAAAAAGCAATCAAAAAAGAAAAAATGATGTCAAAAGACGAAAATTTTGAAGCATTAGAGAAACTTGATTATCAAACATTGTTTTCCACTATCGAATATCCAAATATTTTAGGAGAAATAAATGATATCGATCACATTGATTATTCCAATATCAAATTCTCTTATGATACGTTTTATCAAAAAGAAAATCAAATATTAATTGTAGCAGGAAATTTCAATATTGGAAAAATAGAAAAAATAATAAAGAATACGTATGATTCAATCAAAAAAGAAAAAAAGTTATATCAATTACCCAGATTAGAAGAACCACAAAAAATAGTATACCAAGAGAAAAACATCACAAGAAATGTCCACATGGATTATGTAAGAATCAATTATAAAATAGACATAAAAAATATCAGTGATAAAGATAGATTAAAATTAGACTTTTATTTGTTCTATTTTTTATCTTATCTATTTGATAGTTCATCTAAGACGTATAACCGCTTAGTAAAAAATAAAACATGTGTTTATGGGATAAATTATTCTTATCAAAAAACAGAAGACTTTTTCATTATAAAGATAGGAACTACTACCAATAATCATAATGAATTCATACAAAATGTAAAAAGGGTTATAGAAAAAAAAGAAACAAACCAAGAAGACTTTGAATTAAGAAAGAGACAAACTATCATAGCTATCATCTTAAGAGAAGATAGTTTTTCAGCCACAATAACACCTTTTATACAGAATATCATATCGTACAATTATTATGATATGGACAAAATAGAAGATATTGAAAATTTTACATTTGATGACTACAAAAATTGGATAGAATTTTTAGATTTTAATAACTACTCTATAACCAAAATGTTAAGAGAAAAAGAAGATGAAATAAATGAATAATAGGCTTATAGAAGAAAAATTAAATTCATTAAAAAAATCAAAATTTAGAGCTAGTTTTCATCTAAAAGAGAAAGACAGACTTTATATAAAAGAAAAGGGGCTTGATAAAATAAAAATCCACGCTTATGACTTTATTAAAAAACGTCTTGCCCCTAAGGAAATAGAAAATGACGGACGTCAAACACCGATGAGAGGGCATCCTGTCTTCATAGCACAACATGCAACTGCCACTTGCTGTAGAAATTGCCTTTATAAATGGCATAAAATACAAAAAGATAAAGCTTTATCTAGTTTAGAAATAGATTATATAGTAACATTAATCATGCTATGGATAAAAAAAGAATTAAATACTGAACAACATCACAATATGCTATAATATTAGATATAAAATGAAAGAGGTAAAAGATGAACAATATTTTAAAAGGTCTTATCAAAGCAATCTTTGTATTATCGATCATATTCTCCATTCTCTACGTGGCAAGCTATAAAATATGGGAAAGCAAGGGATTCGAAGAAGATATCGATTTTTCAGAATATCTGGATAAAGAAAAAGATGTTTACGAAGAAGTAGTAAACGATAAAAGTAATATTGGGAAAGAATTGTATAAAAATATAAATTTTAAAACAGTAGAAGAAAACTTTGGAGAACAATTTTTAGATATCTACTACAATAACGAAGAATTCACCAACGAGTTTTTCCTTTATTTAGCTGTTATAAATCTAGAAAAAGATACATTGATGGTAGAGTGTAATAGTACAAAGGAAATTTCAGAAGAAAAAATAAAGGAAAAAATAAAAGAATTATTTTCTGACAATGTCGAATATAAAAATCAATCATTTAAGACTCAAAACGAATCATTAATAATAGAATACGATGAAACAAGAAATTTATATACAGTAACAAATAATAAATGTAGTGGCATCCCCTTTAAAGAAGAGTATATACAAACAGAATTCTTAGATAGCAAAGAAGTAAATGACACCATAGTAGTAACTGAAATTGCCTATTATGTAAGCTATACATTAGAGCCGAATGATAGTTATACTTTAAATTATCATTCGAATATCAATAAAGATTCTGAAATTGTAGGAAACAGTAAAAATGCAAATAAAGACAAAGAAAAATTTCAAAAATACGAGTATACATTTGTAAAAACAACAGATAATCAATACTATCTATCAAAAATAGCAAAGGTAACAGCTTGAAAACTACAATAAATTTCGTTAAATTTTTCATAATTTCACTAATAATAAATACCCTTATAGTGGTGATATTATGTATAGTAAAATGAAATTAAATTATCCATATGATGGATTAGAACCATATATCAGTAAAGAAACTTTGCAAATACATTATGAAACTTTATATACTAGATATCTAAATAATTTAAACCAAATACTAAAGAAAAATAATTTTAATTTTTCTATTCCTAAAGAAGATATTTATAACATTATCAAAAGATTCCCTATAGAAGATAGAGATACCATATTATTTAACCTAGGAGGGGTACTAAACCACGAATTATACTTTTCGACACTCACGCCGTATGCAAAAGAAAATAGTGAAAACATGATATTAAAGAAGTATCTAAGTCTAAATAACTTTATAGAAAAATTCACCGATAAAGCAAAAGAATTACGAGGCTCTGGTTATACCTTCTTAGTAATGGATAATGATAAAAGTCTAGCACTAATAAACCTTCCGAATCAAGACAGTCCTTATCGATTAGGGTTAATTCCCATCATGAATTTAGATTTATGGGAGCATGCATATTTTCTAGATTATCATGCAAATAAGGATGAGTACATAAAAAACTTCTTTAAATTAATAGATTTAAATAAAATAGAAGAAAGATATAAAGAATTTAGTAAAAATATTTGCTAATCTAGAATAAGTATAAATCATATCAGCTATAAAAAGAAGTATCAAAAACTTAGTAACGTATGTTGGAATCTTATCAATAAAACGATTAACTAACGGTACTAATACATAGATAAGAAGAACACTACTAAAGCCCCAAAGAATCATCATTTGAACTGAAGTATATTTACCAATGGGAATAAAATGATCTGGATAACTCCAAAAAATTCTGCCAAAAACATACTCAATATAATAACCACCAATAGACTCGACAATAGCAAGAATGAAAGAAGAGATAATAAATAACAAAGGAATCTTTAAATACCATTTAAAAAGAAAACGATCTAGATATTTATTTATAAGAATAATAATAATACTTCCTATACCATATATTGGCGTCCAAGCACCGAAAAGTATCCCACTATCGACGTTAGTATAGGTTAAATTTTCCACGATATGTCCTAAAAATGAAAATAAAAAGAAAATATTTAAATAATACAAATGAATCACCATTATATTATGTTCTAATATTACAAAATTTAAACAATATTCCATCATTTTTTCAAAAAGAAAAAATATCGAAGATGAATCACTGTTAAAAAAAAAAGTTTTTATCAAAGAATCAAAAATCTCACACAGAAGAAAAAACAGCAATATACTTGTGAAGTCAAAGATTTTCTGAAAGAAAGGATTGAAATATCATTATTTTTATGTTATAGTTTCAAATATATGTAAATCAAATGATGAAGACGTAATCAAGCAAAGTTTAATAGAGATTCTGTAAATGGTGGAAACAGAAAAACGACCTTGATTAAAATCACTTCGGATGATTTTTATGGATAAGATAAAAACGGTAACGCGTTATAGTAAATGAGTGCATATTTTTATGAATTAAGGTGGTAACACGGAATATTTCGTCCTTTGGAATATTCCGTGTTTTGTTTTTATCTAGCAATCAGTAATCACCATATTTCTGGTTCGAAGAATTCAAAAAAAGAAGAGTCACATCCCCCAAAGATGAATCATTTGATAAATATATAATTAGATAAAAAATAAATAAGGAGAAAAATAACATGAACAAGAAAGCAAAAGTAACTGATTTAAGAGTAGGAGTATTTAGAGAGGGGCCGGTAATCGATTTTCACATTATCCCACAAAGAACACCACTATGGACAGTATCTACACCAAAAGTGCCTGAGAAAAAACAAGAAAAAAATAATCAAAAAATACTAGGATATCAATCTAAACGTCGTGGATAGTCGTGGATAATAGTAAAATAAAATAAATCTAGGAGGGATAATATGGAATTTGCTGAATTAGACAAAGAAAAAAACGTGGTAGTAGAAGAAAAGATAAGCAAGAATTGGCAAAAAATGAATATATTAGAGAAAACGATTGAAAATAGGAAAAATAACAAAGAATTTGTTTTCTACGATGGACCAGCAACTGCTAATGGAATGCCAGGAATACACCATATGTTAGCCAAATTATTAAAAGATGTATTTTGTAAATACAAAACAATGCAGAAATATAAAGTACTTCGTAAAGTAGGTTGGGATACTCATGGTCTTCCTGTCGAAGTTCAAGTAGAAAAAGAATTAGGATTCCAAGGGAAAAACGACATAGAAAAATATGGAATAGAAAAATTTAATAAAAAATGCCGTGAGAGTGTTTGGAAAAACGAATTAGCCTTTAAGGACTTTACTGTGAAAATGGGACAATTTATCGATTTGGATCATCCATACATTACATATGAAAATAGCTATATTGAAACGGAATGGTGGATTTTAAAGAAATTTTTCGATGAAGGTCTTATCTACGATGGACTAAAAATTCTTCCTTATTGCCCAAGATGCGGAACTGGTCTTGCTTCTCATGAAGTAGCTCAAGGTTACGAAGAAGTTAGTGTCAATACTGTAACAGTACCATTTAAGTTAAAGGAGGAAGAAAACACCTATTTATTAATATGGACAACTACACCTTGGACACTATTAGCAAATGTAGCTGCCTGTGTAAATCCAAACGAAGAATATGTAAAATGTTCGTCAAAAGGACATAATTTTATAGTAGCCAAAAAACTTGCCAACAAAGTATTAGGTGATAATTATGAAATACTAGAAACTTATAAAGGAAAAGCATTAGAATATAAAGAATATGAACAATTCTTACCAATATTAAAAGTAAATAAAAAAGCCTTCTTCGTAACTTGTGCAGACTATGTAACCATGGAAGATGGAACAGGTATTGTTCACATGGCTCCAGCCTTCGGACAAGACGATTACGAAGTTGGGTTAAAGTATGACTTGCCAATTTTAAATCCTGTAGATGAGAATGGCTGCTACAAAGAAGGTCCATGGCAAGGAAGATTGGTGGTAGACCAAGAGCTTGAACTAGACATTATCAAATATTTATCAAAAGAAGATAAATTGTTTAAAAAACAAAAAATGGTCCACAATTATCCACATTGTTGGAGATGCCATACTCCGTTAGTTTATTATTCAAAACCGAGTCTTTACATAAAAACAACGGCTTATAAAGATAAAATTATAGAAGAAAACAAAAAAGTAAACTGGCATCCAGCCTATGTAGGAGAAAAAAGATTTGGCAATTGGCTTGAAAATATGAATGACTGGGCAATTTCTAGAAATAGATATTGGGGAACACCAATTCCACTATGGAGATGTTCTTGCGGACATGATGAAATGATTGGTTCTATCAAGGAATTAGTAGAAAAATCAATAGAAAAGATAGATGACAAAATAGATCTACATCGCCCTTTTGTAGATGATATTCATATAAAATGTCCTGTCTGTGGAAAAGAAATGACTAGAGTAAAAGATGTCATCGATTGTTGGTTTGACTCAGGCAGCATGCCATTTGCTCAATATCATTACCCATTTGAAAACAAAGAATTGTTTGAAAGTCAATTCCCAGCTGACTTTATATGTGAAGGAATTGATCAAACACGTGGTTGGTTTTATTCACTAATAGTAATATCTACCTTTATCATGGGAAAAAGTCCATATAAAAATGTCTTAGTAAATGATTTGTTACTGGATAAATATGGTCAAAAAATGCATAAATCCAAAGGCAACGCCGTAGAACCTTTTTCCATCATCGAAAAATATGGAGCAGATCCTGTTAGATGGTATATGCTTTATACTTCACCAGTATGGACACCTTTGAAATTCGACGAAGAAGGAATAAAAGAAGTTCAATCAAAATTCTTTAATACACTAAAGAATACCTATACATTCTTCCAAATGTATGCTAACACGGATAAAATAAACCCACGCACATTTAAAGTAAGTTACGAAGATTTAGAAGAGATTGACAAATGGTTAATATCAAAATATAACAAATTAATTAAAAATGTAACAGAAGCTATGGATGAATATGATCTAAATAAATCCGTAAGACTAATCAATTCATTTGTGAATGAAGAATTATCGAATTGGTATATAAGAAGAAATAGAAGAAGATTTTGGGGTAGCACTCTTGATACAAGCAAAAAAGCAGTGTATCAAACTACTTATGAAATACTATCCGGAATATGTAAATTAACCGCTCCAATAATACCTTTTACATCAGAAGAGATTTACACAAAATTAACCAAAAAAGAATCCGTACATCTAGAAGACTATCCAAAATATAATAAAATGTTAGTAAACGAAGAAATCGAAAGAAAAATGGATCTAGTAAGAGACTTAATCTCCTTAGGAAGAAATGCAAGAGAAGAAGCTAAAATAAAAGTAAGACAACCAATTCAAAAAATTATTTTGGATATAAAAACAGAAAAAATTATCGACGATCTAAAATCTTTAATTAAGGAAGAACTAAATGTCAAAGAAATAGAATTCACAAATAATCTAAGTGAATACATGACCTTTACCATAAAGCCAAATTTTAAAGTCTGCGGACCAATTTTTGGTTCTAACATGAAAAAATTATCGGAAGAATTACTAAAACTAAAACAAGACCAAATAATAGAAATTGGAAATGGAAAAGAGCATGAAATCGTAATAGATAAAGAAAAATATCAAATAAAAAAAGACATGGTAGATATAAGAATAAACTCCAAGGAAGGATTCAATGCCTCTAATGAAAAAAATAACTTTATTGTACTAGATACCACTTTAACAGAAGACCTAATTAAGGAAGGAATAGTAAGAGAATTAATTAGTAAAATTCAACAACTAAGAAAAACAAAAGATTTCAATATTATAGATAGAATAAACATATATTATGAAAAAAATGAAGAATTTAAACAAGCTATTGAAAATTTTATAGATGTGATAAAAAATGAAACACTTGCTATTGAAATTAAAGAAAAATCTAACAATGGAGAACAACTAGATTTAAACGGAGTATTAGTCAAGGTAGAAATAGAAAAAATAAAATAACAAAAATTAAAAATAAAAACATTAAATATCAATATTAGTAATAAATTCTAATAAAATTTCACCTTTTGAATACCACTTTCAACACAAGTAAAAAATATGTTAAAAGAAAAGTAAGATGAATTCTCTATTACCAAAGAATAGGAATTTATGGTCTTACTTTTTTTGATAAATAAAATGAATCTCCACAAAAGAAAATCGAAATAATACTTGCAAAAAGAAGATAGACCGAAAGAATAAAAATGAAACCTTTTGATAAAAAACAGAATTTTCATTGCTAAAATAACCATAATTTGATAACATTATTTATAGAATAAGGATAGTGTGAGAAATCGGGTGGGATAGATGTTAGTTTCTTTAATAAAAAAAGATAGAATATACTCAGTATCATTACCATTGGCTATCAATGGAACATATTGGGTATCTGATACAGACAAAAATGGAAATGAAAGAATGCTAGTAAGTATCGAAGAAAAAAAAGGGGAATGGGTACTTAAGAGTAACAATGATAACAAGATAATTGAAGAAGATAAAATAATAAATGAAGTAGTCTTACAAAACTACAGTTTTCATTATATTCAAATTGAAAAAGAAGAAATAGCATTGTTGTATTGTTGTCCAGTATATGATCCAAATAACATTCAAATCGAAGTAAAAAATTCCTCAGAAATACTAATTGGAAAAAGTCAACTATGTAAAATTATTTTCAACCTACCGACAGTATCGGATGAACATGCCAAACTGGTATACAATAATGGCACATGGCAGATTACGGATTTAGAAAGTAAATTTGGAACTTATATCAACAATGAAAGATTAATAGGAACAAGAACATTAAAACATGGGGACATTATTTTCATAACGGGACTTAAAATAATTGTATTAGGAAATCTTATTATCACGAATAATCCATTTGATAGAGCAAAATATAGTAGTGATGTGTTTTCATTGTACAAAAAACCGACGGTAGCAATAGAACCAACAGATGAAGAAAAAAATGCAGAATTAGAAGTCTATGAAGAAAACGATTATTTCTTTAGATCTCCTCGATTTAGAACAATCATTGAAAAAGAAGAAATGGTAATCGATCCACCTCCTGGAAAAGAAAGACAAGAAGAAGTTCCTTTTATCTATACTATCGGACCGATGATGACTATGGGAATGTCTTCGATGCTAAGTTTATACAACACGATTGATGCTTTAAATGCAGGAGAAAGAACTTTGCAGCAATCTCTTCCATCTCTAGTAATGGCAGGAGGAATGCTTGCCAGTATGTTTTTATGGCCTCTTTTAACAAAAAGGTATCAAAAAAAGCAGAAAATAAAACGTGAAAAAGAAAGACAAGAAAAATATGGTGCCTACATAGAAGAAAAAAGAAATGAAATTGACCTAATCATGAAAAAACAAAAACAAATTCTCATTGAAAATTTCATTACATTAGAAGAATGTGAAAAAATAATACTGACTAAAAATAGACAACTATGGGAAAGAAAAATTGACCATTCAGACTTCTTATCACTTCGACTTGGAATAGGAAATTGCCCTTTGGAATTAGACATAAAATATCCTGAAGAGCATTTCTCTATGGATGAAGATAACCTAAAAGACATTTTAAATACACTAGTAGACAAATCTAAAGATTTAAATGATGTACCTATTAGTATCTCTCTTACTGAAAAGTACATATTAGGAGCAGTAGGAAAATGGAATGAAACAACAGAATTCATGAAACAACTTATACTGCAAATTATCACTTTTCATAGTTATGAAGATATAAAATTTGTCTTCTTTACAGATGAAAAAAATCAAGAAGAGTGGAGTTATGCCAAAATGTTACCCCATACCTGGAGTAATGATAAAAAACTTAGATTCTTTGCTACAAACTATGAAGAAATGTGTGAAATATCACTATACTTAGAAAGAACACTAGAAACAAGATTAGAACAAGATAAAGAAGATTATAAATCATTTTCTCCATACTACATTATCATAACTGATAACTATAAAGTAGCTAAAAATGTTCAAATTATTGTAAAAACCTTAAAATTGAAAAAAAATGTTGGAATCAATGTTATTGTTTTAAATGAGAATTTATCTACACTTCCTAACGAATGTACTACTTTCTTGAGTATAAATGGTAGAAGTGGAGCAGTTTTCGAAAGTGAATTAACCTCTGATAAACAAAAAGAATTTGCTATTGATAATTATACACAAGGAAACTTTATCAGCTGTTGCAAAAAAGTAGCTAATATTCCAATTAAATTTGCTCAAGATAGTTATGCACTTCCTAATGTCATCGATTTTCTTGAAATGTACGGTGTGGGAAAAGTGGAGCAATTAAACTCAATTTTTCGTTGGAAGATGAGTAATCCTACCTCGACATTACAAGCGCCGATAGGAATTGATTCTAACGGAATGTTATTTAGATTGGATATTCATGAAAAAGCTCATGGTCCACATGGGTTAATAGCAGGAATGACAGGAAGCGGTAAATCAGAATTTATCATAACGTATATCTTATCTTTAGCAGTAAATTATCACCCAAATGATGTATCATTTATTCTAATCGACTACAAAGGTGGAGGCTTAGCAGGAGCATTCAAAAATGAAGAAACCGGTGTAAAATTACCACATCTAGCAGGAACAATAACAAACCTTGATACACTAGAGATGAATAGATCACTAGTGTCAATTCAAAGTGAATTAAGAAGAAGACAAGCAATTTTTAATGAAGCAAGACAAGCATTAAATGAAGGAACTATCGACATTTACAAATACCAAAAATTTTATCATGAAGGATTAGTAAAAGAACCCGTATCTCATTTACTAATCATTTCGGACGAGTTTGCCGAATTAAAAGTACAACAACCGGAATTTATGGATCAGTTAATATCTGCGGCTCGTATTGGACGTAGTTTAGGAGTTCACCTAATTTTAGCTACTCAAAAACCGAGTGGAGTAGTAAATGATCAAATTTGGTCTAATGCCCGCTTTAGAATATGTTTAAAGGTTCAAGATAAATCCGATAGTAACGATATGTTAAAAGTACCAGATGCTGCCTTTATAACCCAAACTGGAAGATTTTATTTACAAGTTGGATATAATGAATACTTCGGATTAGGACAATCGGCATGGTGTGGTGCATCATACTTTCCAACAGAAAAAGTAAAAAAGAAAATCGATACCGCAATGAACTTTGTAAATAACATAGGAGCAGTAGTAAAAGAATCCGATGAAATAAGAACAGATAAAGTAGCTGCTCAAGGAGAACAACTAACGAATATTGTAAAATACTTATCCGATATAGCAGCAAAAGAAAATATAAAAATAAAACAGCTATGGTTAGATAAAATAGCAGCGGTCATTTTCATAGATAAATTAACAATAAAATACAACTATACCACCAGCCCATTTATCATAAACCCAATCATAGGAGAGTTTGATGATCCGTTCAATCAAAGACAAGGACTATTGACACTGCCTATCTCTCAAGATGGAAACTCAATAATTTACGGGTCAGCCGGTAGTGGTAAAGAACAAATGCTAAATGCAATTATTTATTCGACAATTACCTGTCATAAACCAGAAGAAGTGAATTTTTATATTTTGGAATTTGGAGCAGAATCCTTAAGGATTTTTTCCAAAGCACCACACGTTGGAGATATCTTATACGTAAATGACAGTGAAAAAATCAGTAACTTATTTAAAATGTTAAGAACAGAAATCGATAGAAGAAAGAAACTGTTTGCAGATTACAGTGGTGATTATCAAACTTATGTAAAATTTAGTGGAAGCACTGTACCAAACTATATTGTAATAATAAATAACTATGAAGCCTTCACAGAAGTCTATCCAAATTATGAGGAAATAATACTTCAATTAACAAGAGAGGGAATCAAATATGGAATCTTTTTCATCTTCACTACCAGTGCAAGCAACATGATAAGATATAGACTTGCTCAAAACTTCAAACAGAAATTAGTATTGCAACTGAATGATGAAAATGATTATTCTTCTATACTAGGGAATGTAAAAGGAACCAAACCTTCAGAGATTTTAGGTAGAGGTCTTATCGATTTAGGAGCAATTTATGAGTTTCAAACGGCATCGATTTGTGAGGCTGATAAAGTAAATGAAACAGTAAGACAAACTTGTGAAGCACTAAGAAATCAAACAACTTATAGAGCTAAGAATGTGCCAATTTTACCTGCAAAGGTAACATTTGACTTTGTTAAAGACGAATTTAAAGGACTTAACAGCTTACCTGTTGGAGTTGAAAAAAAGAGTCTAAAAGTATCGACAGTAGATATTTTAAGAGGATATATAACCCTATTAACTTCATTAGATATTATGGTATTAAAACCACTACTAAATCAGATTGCCAAGGAAATAAACATGATATCTGGAATAAAATTTATCGTAATGGATGCTGAAGAAATTGTAGAAGAAAACTTATCAAATTGTAATTATAACAGCACATCCATGGATTCCGCCTTTTTAGAATTATATAACCAAATTCAAGCAACTCAGGAGATATATCAAAAGAGTAATTACGATACAAGAAGTATTGAAAGTCTTCCTATAACAATGTGTATCATTGGTGGAATTGACAAATTTACTGCTAAGTTATCACAAGAAAATAAAAAGTTATTTGGCAAGATGTTTGAGTTAGGCAAAGAACTTGGTAAATACTGCTTTATCTTAGCTGATAGTGTTGACAAATTCAAAAAAGTGGAATACGATGATTGGTATAGAAATACCGTAAATAATTCGAGAGGAATATGGATAGGAGATGGAATTGCAAATCAATTTGCAATAAAATTAACTAAGACTTCAAAAGAATTATATGAAGAAATTGGAAATAGGTTTGGTTATGTTGTAGAAAGAGGAATACCGGTTTTAATTAAATTATTAGAAGAAGGAAAGGAAGATGAAACCGAGTGAATAAAGTTTTTATAATAGTGGAAGTTCCTTTAATAGAGGCAAGGTATGAAGTCTATATACCTGTTGGGAAGAAAATTCATAAAGTAGCTGCCATTTTAACAAAAGCAGTATCAGAGTTATCTGGTGGTCATTATCCAATGAAAAAAGATGCAGCAATCTATAGTAAAATAACTGGGAAACCATACAATATCAACATGACAGTGAAAGATTCAGATATAAGAAATGGATCAGAAATAATTTTAATATAAGGATGTGATAAACTTGGCCGATAGTAAAATAAGTATTAATTTAGGATCAGCAAAAGCAGCTTTAGAAACAATTAAAGTGGCAAATAATAAGCTACAACTTGCTATGAATACGATGAGTGGAAATCCATTCAGCCCATTGTGCTCGATAAATCCAGATTTAGCAAGTAATTATGTAAATCAGTTTCAAACTAGTCTAAATGAAGTTATTTCTTTTTCTAACAAGGTACATAGTGCAATTAATAGCTATGTACAAGAAATAGAAACCGAAGAAAATGCTCAAGATGTTCCACAGACGAATGGTGGCAGTTCCGGAGGTTCTGGTGG
>CASFCU010000085.1 GCA_949293285.1 uncultured bacterium | reverse complement strand
CTTTGTTAGAAGAAGTTCTATAACTCAATATATGTTTTGAAGGAATTCCTGTTTTTAATACTATTTTTTGTAATTTGCCCTTTGTAACAATATAAATATTTTTCTTATCTATTTCCTTAACACTATTCATAACATCATTTGTTGTACCTGAATAAGAAAATAATATTACTTTATCTATATTCTGATTATTTCTGTATAAAGCATCTCTTGGATACATGGGATAAGTATTAGAACCATATAATAAGTTTATAACTTTAGAAGCAAAATACTCCCAGCATATGATCCTCCAGTTCCAATAAACAAGCAATTGCTATTTTCATTAAAATCTATATGTTCAATTTTATTAATCACATTTGAATTAACCGCATTAACAATCCTTACTTTTAAATTGTTTATATTACAGCGTTTATTTTTTTTCTTTCACGATATTCAAAATTATCACAAGTACATTCATTATTTATCTTTTTTATCTTAAATAATGCATTAATATGTCCTCTTGCTCCCATTTTAGAAACAACTGTAGAAGTAAGCTTGTTAGAATTTTCATACCATTTTTTAAACAAAGTAGGATCATGATTAAAAGCATTTTGTATATAGTTTTTTATTATACTAGAAATAGATGCATCTCCTGCCCCGGTTGAATCTATAACATTACCTTTAGAATTTAATTCAAAATTATATACTATTTGTTAAAAAGCAATAATAAAAAGGAATATTAGAAAATGAATAATTGTTTTCTAACATTCCTTTTTTCATTGTAAATTATACTTCTTGAATTACGGTTATAACCATTGGTTTACATTCCGTTTCTTTATAAAAGTATTTTCCTAATTTTTCTCGAACATCATTTTTTATTTTTGTATAATCTACCTTTTTACTGTCAAATTCAATATTTTCCTTTATTACTTCTAAACATATATCTTGGGTTTCTTTTATTAGCTCACCGCTTTCTTTCACGTAAACAAATCCACGTGTAAGAATTTCTGGACCTGCAAGAATTTCCTTTGTTTGTCTATTTAAAGTGCAACTTACGATAACGATACCATTTTCTCCGAGCATTTCTCTATCTTTTAATACTAAATCTCCAATGTCTCCTTGGCTTTTACCATCTATTAAGATTTCATCAACATCGATATGTTCTATATCTTCCGTTAGTTTTCCATCTACGAATGTTGCTACATCACCATTTTGTTTTAATATTATATTTTCTTTTGGTATTCCTAAACTCTCAGCAATTTCAGCATTCATTACTTGGTGTCGATATTCTCCTTTTACTGGAAAATAATATTTTGGGTTTATTAGGTTAATCATAAGCATCAAATCCTCACGGGATGCATGATGCAGAAGATGTTTCTTAGCACTTAAGGAAATGGCATTAACATCTTTTTTAGCAATTTCATCCATGATTAGAGCGGTTCTTTTTTCGATTCCTTCATAAGGTGGTTCTGTTATAAAGATGGTATCTGTATCCTTCAGCTTTACATATTTATCAAATCCTTTTAGAATTCTTTCTAAATTCATAAAAGGTTTTTCTTTCTCATCGGAAATTAAAATTACCACATCTTTATCATTGACGTTACTAAGATCACCGATTTTATTTTTATCGAATTGAATATATCCCATCTCTATAGATTTGTTAATGAGATTCTGTAAATTTTTTCCCATAATGACTACTTTTCTTTTGGTCTTGTCCACTTCACTTAAAATTTCTTGAACTCTATAAATATGAGCCGTCATGATAGTAGCTATAATTCTGTTTTCATTTTTATGTAATACATCTCTAATAAAGCCTGTTACCCTGTTATTCGGACTAGTATGTCCTTCTTTCTCGGCATAAATAGATTCTGATAATAGACATAATACTCCTTGCTTTCCAACATAAGCTAGTTTTCCTATATCCGTCTTATAGTTTCCCATCATGGTAGAATCAAATACAAAGTCTCCTGTGTAAACGATGGCACCATCTTTGGTGTACAAAACATAACAGACTGAATCAGGTATGGAATGAGTGATACTGATAGGAAATACTACAAGGGATCCGAAAGTAAGTTTAGAATGTGGTCTTATCTCTTTTAAGTTAGAAGCAGTTACTCCACTTTCAAGTAAATCTTCTTTTAATACTTCTAAAGTAAACTTTGTAGCATACACAGCTAAATCTGGAATATCGTATAAAATATCTGCCATGGCTCCCATATTGCTATCGTGCCCATGTGTCAAAAAAACTCCTTTTATTTTCTTTTTATTTTCTTTAATAAATGTATAATCAGGTAAAATATAGTCGACTCCTAACATTTTATCAGTAGCATACTTCAAACCCGCGTCAAAAATAAAGATATTATCATCGACATCGACTACATACATATTCTTTCCATTTTCGTTTAGTCCCCCTAAACTAAAAATTCTTATTTTACTCAAAATTAATCTCCTTTCTAAAATGTTCTTAAGAAAATACTTTATGATTATATCAAATTCATTTCAAAAAAACAAGATTCCTTATTTAAAACGATGATATCTATCATTATGATATTTTACTTCCAATATTATCTTTGTTATCATAGTGTTTTTTAAAGCACTTTTTATATAATTATTAATTTATATGGGAGGAGATTAAATAGCTAATTTTTCTAGAGCATTTTTTGCTGCTTCTTGTTCTGCTTCTTTCTTAGAAGGCGCTATTCCTTTCCCATAGACAATATCATCTACTTTAACGATGACAGTAAATGTTTTATTATGTGCAGGACCTTCTTCCCCTACTACTTCGTAAATAAGACTTCTTTGTTCCGTTTGAACATATTCTTGAAGTGCAGATTTATAATCACTGAAAAAAGTTATTTTTGGATTTTCTATATATGGCACTATAATATCTAGTATTACTTTTTTCACGCTTGCAAACCCCAAGTCTAGGTAAATTGCCCCCATTAGTGCTTCAAAAATATCAGCAAGAATAACTTTTTTATATCTACCACCACCTAATTCTTCTCCATGTCCTACTTTGATATATTTACTTAATTCTAAATTTTTAGAATATTCATAAAGTGCATTTTCACAAACATAACTAGCACGAATTTTTGTCATGTCTCCTTCTTTAATTTCTAAATTACGGAATAAATAATCACTGATTACCAGTTCTAAAACCGCGTCACCTAAAAACTCTAGTCTTTCATAATCACTTTTTAAATGATTTTCATTCACGTAAGAAGAGTGTTGAAATGCTATGATATAGTATTTGTTATCCGTAGGATTAATATTTAATTTTTCAAATAAGTCTTTCATCAAATCACCTTATTTAATTATAACAGATTAGAAAATCTAAGAAAATAGAAATATTACAATATTGATTAAATAAGTATTTGATAGTAAAATAATAATAGTGAATGTTTGGGTGATGATGTGAAAAATGTTTTAATAGCAATGATAAAATTATATCAAAAAACGCCATTATCCAGTCACAATATGTGTAAGTTTCAACCAACTTGTTCAAATTATGCAATCGTAGCAATTAAAGAGTATGGTAGCCTAAAAGGAACTTATCTTTCAATTAAAAGAATATTAAGGTGCAATCCATTTAATAAAAAATATGGATATGATCCTGTACCTATTAAGGAGAAGAAAAATGAAAAATGTTAAATTAGTTATACTTGTTGTTGTAGGAATGATATTATTTTCTGGGTGTGATTTACTAAAAATGGATACTATGGAAGGAATCGATATCATAACAACTAGTTACCCTTTAGAATTTATAACAAAAACTCTTTATGGAGATCATTCTTTAGTAAAGTCTATTTATCCAGATGGAACAGATACGTCAACATACGAAATCAATGATAAGCTCTTAGATAATTATAGCAAAGAAGACCTTTTTGTGTATGTTAGTTTTGGAAATGATAAGGATATTGCTGTAAAACTTTTAGATAGAAATAAAAAGTTATTAATTATCGACGGAAGTCTTGGCATGAGTCCTGATTATATAGAGGAATTATGGCTTAATCCTTCTAATTTGTTGATGGTTTCTCAAAATATTAAAAATGGTCTTACTCAATATATTAATAATAATTATTTAATTAAAGAGATTGAAGAAAACTATGAGGAGTTGAAATTGAAATTGTCTGAGTTAGATGCTGAAATAAAATTAACTGCAGAAAATGCTCCTTCGAAGACAATTGTAACAGCTACTAAGTCATTAAATTATTTGAAAAAATATGGATTTAATGTAATTTCACTAGACGATGATAATAATTCATTAGATAAAACAGTACGAGAGGTTACAGAAATGATTAGCAATGGCAGTATAAAATATATATATACGCTTGAGAATATGGAGAGCAATGATACGGTTAAGTTACTTTTGGAAAACAACTCTACATTGAGTGAAATCAAATTGAAAAAGTTAGATAATATTTCAACTGAAGAGAGAAATAATAATGATGATTATTTTAAATTAATGCAATACAATTTAGAACAAATAAAAAAAGAAACCTATGAATAAGTCTAGTGATAGGCTTTTTTTATGTTACTTTTTTATGATATAAAGAGAATTTTTGGAATAGAAGGCATAGAAAACCTCTTCTTTTACTACTTTTTTCTGTTTTAATGCCTCGTTTAACCATTTTTCTGTTTTATTTATTTTTTTTAAAGTTGTGTAATCAATTTCCCCGTCCATAATTAGTGCTAAAGGATATTCTCCTATTCGTGGATCATATTTTGTAAACACGGAAAGATTGCCACTATTTTCTAGTATTGCAAAATCCACATCTTCTATTGTTTTGATTTTTTTAGCTCGAAGTTGTGTAAGAAGATCATCTAAATTATAACGTTGCTTTACCATTTCTTTAAAATTTACTTTCCCGTTACTTATTATAATAGAAGGAACTCCATCTACTGCATTTCTGAATTTTGGAAATTTAACAGAGATTTTAGATAAAAGTACTTGAATAAATACTAATAAAAGAATGGGTAAAATAGATAAAAATATACTTTCTTCTCTATTATCAATAGATATTGCTGCAAGTTCCGCAATAAGAATAGAGACAATTAAGTCGATAATACCCAGTTGACCTACTTCTCTTTTTCCCATGAAACGATATATTATGGTTATTATCATATAAAATAGTAAAGTTCTAAATAATACTGTTATATAATCCACTATTTATCACCTCATATTTATTATGTTTGTTGGTATTATTTTTTATTCAAGCCATATACTTTATTAGGGTGAGATAGTGAAATATTTAAAATCTTTATTCATCGTTATCAGTACTACTTTAGTGATGTTATTGTTATCTAGTAGTCTTTGCTACTTTAATATCATAAATGATGTATTTAATGATGTCTTAAAACTGGTATCTATTTTAATTTCTTGTTTCTTAGGAGGATTATATATTGGATTTAAGAGTGATACAAAGGGATATTTGGAAGGTATTAAAATAGGTGGTGGTATTGTTATTTTTATGCTACTTCTTTCTTATTTAGGATTTGATGATGGTTTTCGTGTTATAAAAATAGTGTATTATTTGATGATATTGATTTTAACAATAGGTGGTAGCATCATTGGAATCAATAAAAGTGACCAAAAAAAATAAGAGATAATCTCTTTTTTTATTTGTATTTTTTTAGAAATTCTTCTTTGTACTTACTAAATTCATCTTTTTTGATGGCTTCTCTTATTTCTTCCATGATTTTAATTAAAAATCTAGTGTTATGGATGGATAGTAGTCTTCCGCCTAGAGATTCATTGCTCGTAATCAGATGTCTTATATAAGCTTTTGTATAATTTTTACAAGCATAACAATCACAACTTGATTCAATTGGTGTAAAGTCTTCTTTAAATTTACTGTTTTTCAGATTAATTTTTCCAGATCTAGTGAAAGCATTTCCGTGCCTTGCAATTCTAGTTGATAAAACACAATCAAACATGTCGATTCCACGTTCTATTCCTTCTAATAAGTCGATAGGCTCTCCTACTCCCATAAGATATCTTGGCTTATCTTCCGGTAAATAAGGGATTGAGTAATCGATTGCTTTATACATGTCTTCTTTAGATTCTCCATCATTAGCTACTCCACCGATTCCATAACCGTCAAAACCTATTTTGACAGTCTGGATGGCAGAGTATTTTCTTAAATCTTCATAGGCACCACCCTGAACGATCCCGAATAAAGATTGTCTCGGATTATCATGAACGGCTTTTCCTCTTTTGGCCCATCGAATGGTACGTTCTACGCTTTTTTTCATGTATTCATGAGTTGCACTTGCTGGAGGGCATTCATCAAAACTCATGGCAATATCACTATCTAATTTATTTTGAATATGAATACTTTTTTCAGGAGTTAATAATAGTTTAGTTCCATCGAGGTGGCTTTTAAAACAAACTCCTTCTTCTGTAATATCTTTAGGGTTAGCTAAGGAAAATACTTGAAATCCTCCGGAATCTGTTAGTATTGGCCTTTTGTAATTCATAAATTTATGAAGACCACCAGCTTTGGCAATTAAATCTTCTGTTGGTCTTAACCATAAATGATAGGTGTTAGCTAAGATAATTCCACTATTACATTGATATAATTCCTCTGGAGTTAGCATCTTCACGGTTGCTTTCGTTCCAACGGGCATGAACATTGGAGTTTCATAGGTACCATAATTCGTTTCAATGGTTCCATATCGCGCATTCGTATTGAAATCCTTATGTAATAAAGTATATTTAATTTTCATAAAATCACCTTTTTCATTATATCATAAATAAAATATTATTGTAAATTTTTTAATCCTATGATAAATTTATGTTGTAATATATAATAAAAGGAAGATTTTAATATGAAAAATTTAATGAAATTATTCTCTATTTTTTTGGTTGTTTCTTTAGTGGCTGTTATTGTTACTAGCTCTATAGTATCTTTTGATAATACTCCAGAGATTATGACAAAGTTATCTGATTTACTGATGCTCAATGTGATACCAGTGATTATTATTTCTATCTGTTGCTTATGCATGCAAAGGAAAGATGAAGGATTTTTTATCAGGATTATTCTTGCCTATATGCTTTTTTCCATTGTTTTATCCGCAGTTATCACTTTTTTACCATTGTCGGATATCAGTCAAACTTTTAACAATGTTGTAATTAATATTTATAATTTTATCTTGCAAACTCAGTTATATCTTTTAGCATATGCACTACTAAGTGTTGTTAAGCCAAATAATGTTATATGTAATACTATAAAAAAAATAGCCTATATTGCATTGCTTGCTAATATTGTTGTACAGTTATGGGTAATCATTAAAGAAGAAATGATCGAAACTCTACCTAATGTTTATGGATACCAAGGTTTTAATTTTTCCTCATTGAAAGAAACTGCTGAAGTGGCATATAAAGTAGTCTTTGTTTCATTGTATGTGGAGGTGATGGCCATTATTCTTACCTATATTACCAATTATGCTTTTGAACAAGATGTGATAGAAGCGGAAAATCTAGATTATGATGAGTTGAAAAAGCAAGCGGATTCGGTTGCTAAATACCAAATTGAAAATATTTATTCTCCTAAACCAGAGGAAGTTCTACCAGATAGAAGTGTATCCGAAAAAACTGGTTTGATGAATATTAGTAATCAGTTAGGTGCCGATAGTACAGTTGGGCAAGTATCTGGTTCTTCCAACTTATCCTCTTCTTTTGTCGATAAGTCAATACCAGTATCTAGTGGACCAATTATTAATAGTAATCTTACTAGTAATAGTTCTTTATCTAGTAATTATCCATCTCAAGATAATAGTAATGTCGTTAATAACCAGAAACCAGAAGAGCCACAACAAAATAAGTTTTTAAACTAAAAAGGCCTTATTTATTACAAAGTAAGGCTTTTTTATTTATCAGGGAGATCTCTTAAGTTTTCTTCCATCAGGCTTTTAATTTCCTCATAAAGTTTATTATTAGCTTCTTCTAATGACATGTCTTTTATTTTGAATGGTTGACCAAATCTTACCGTGAGATTTTTACTTCTAAATTTATAATCTCCAGTTAATCCAAAAGGAACAATGGTTGCATTCGTCTTTTTTGCAAGGGATACAGCGCCATATTTAAAAGGAAGTAAAAATTCTTTTGTTTTGTTTCTAGTGCCTTCTGGAAAAATTCCTATGATTCCATCATTTTTAAGAACCTGCAATGCTTCTTGTTTTGCATTTTCATCTTTTATGCTTCTATCGACCGGAATACATCCTACCATTTTGAAAAACCAAGAAAGTTTTCCATCGAAGTATTCTTTTTTTGCCATATAATGTATTACTCTTCTAGTCGATATGATAATTGGACATTGATCGTATATATGTAGGTGATTTCCACAGATTATTACTGGTCCTTCTTTGGGAATTACTTCCTTTCCAATTATTTTAGGATGGTAAAAAAACTTAAAAAGAGGTCCTAAAAACATTTTTGCAAAGAAATATCCAAATTCAGATTTCTTCTTTTTTTGCTTTTTCATATTATCTAATCCTTATTTTCTATTGTAATGTAAATATCTTCTTATTTATACATTATCCTCTATTAATTTTTTACTAACGAAATTCATCAGTTTTTCATTGGCAAGATCTAAATTATCTTCTGTGATTTCTACAGGAGAAAAAAAGATAATTCTGATTTTTCTTTGGAAAAGTTTATACTTTCCTTTTATAACAAAAGGAATAATCTTTGTGTTGGTATCATGTGCCATTTTTACGGCTCCGATTTTAAATGGAAGAATGGGATTATTGCTTTTGTTAAAAGTGCCTTCTGGGAAAATTCCGATAACCATTTCCTTATTTAAAAAAATCTTGGCCTTCTTCAAGGACTGTCCATCTTTTACTCTTCTGTTAACAGGAATGATTCCCATATGATGTTTAAACAGTATTTTTTTACTCCTTTGTATAATTCATCTTTTGCTAAAAAATGAATACATCTTTTGGTAGAAGAGATTAACAAAATACAATCTAAATTATTTGTGTGATTTCCTGCTATTATGATACGTCCTTCTTTGGGAATGTATTCTTTTCCTATTATTTGTGGTCTATATAGAAATTTAAACAAAAATGTTACGATAGGTCTTACCATTTTGTAAAAACGAGGGTCTTTTTCTATTACATCCATTCAAGCCTCCAATTTCTTATTTCATCTTTTTGGTTTATTTTTAAGACTTTATGTTCTATTTAATAGACACATATATTTCATATGTGTCGCACTCTACGTTTAGGTGCAATTCTTATTTATTTTTAACGATAGTGCCACTAAGAATAACTTTATCCTTACTAGTTTTCATTATTTGAACTTCTTTCATCTTCACCTCTTATATAAGAATTTCAAATTACTAAACCACTATAAATATTATAACGCATAAATCATTTGTTTCTTTTACAAAAAGACATACAATATTTTTGATTGTCAATTAGGAAGTCATAGTTCTTCCTGTCTTTAAAATGAACTTAATTACATTTGGATTTTTATTTTCATTTTCATCTACTTTTGAAAACCTATAATCGTCTTCAAAGAATTGAAATATAAGAACTTCTGTTAATCTTTTCTTTGTAGTAAAATCACGCTCTCCACATGATGTGTATTAGGAAACATATCTACTAAGGTAATTTCTTCTACTCTATAATTATTTTTTAAAATATTTAAATCTCTTGCTAATGTTGCAGAATCACAGGAAGTGTAAATGATTTTTTTAGAATTAATCTCTGTGATATTTTTAATAGCTTTATACCCTAGACCACTTCTTGGTGGATCGACTATTACTACATCTATATCTTTGTATTTATCGATTACACGTCTAATATCTTTACGAACAAAGTCAATATTGATAATACCATTTAAATTTTTGTTTTCTATTGCATCATTTACCGCATCTTGATTGATTTCGATTCCTGTTACATGACCAGCAAGATTACTTAAAAAGATTCCAATCGTTCCAGTGCCACAATACAAATCTAAAACGTTTTCATTTTTATTTAAATCTGCATACTTTTTAATTACATTGTAAAGTTTTAAAGCTTGATTGGTATTCACTTGAAAAAAAGAAAGTGGAGAAATCTTAAAGTAATAATCTCCTAATTTTTCCGTAATGTAACCATCACCAAAAATAGTCCTACTAATACCATCTTTTACTATTATAAAATTTTCTGTTATTTTTTCTAAGTGTTTTTTATAGTAGTCCTCATCAATATCCTCTGTGATTTTAAATATTACCATGGTTTCATTTTTATAATTACTTCTAATAATAACTTCTGATATTTTATCTAGTTTTAATTGATTCAACTCTTTTATTACTCGATTGATATCCTCACTACAAATAAGACACTCATCGATTTCTACTAATTCATAAGTTTTCTTTTTAAAAAATCCTAATTTTTCTTTTATTTTTAATGTCACTTTATTTCGATAAGAAAAATCGTTGCTAGGTATTATTTCTTTTATTAAAGAAGGTGAAATCCCTGCAAATTTTTCTAATATCTTTTTGGTTTCTTTTATTTTGAAATCTAGTTGTTTGGTGTATTTCATGTGCATAATATTACATCCACCACAATTGTTGTAATATGGACATGCTGGTTTCCATCTATCCGTACTTTCTTTTAGAACCTTTAGGGTTTCTCCTTCAGAAAAATTCTTTTTGTTTCTTGTAATCTTTGCCTCTACTACCTCAGTATCCATTGCATTTTCTATAAATACGATCTTCTTATTGTAACGAGTAATTCCTCTACCAAAATGATCTAATTCAAAAATTTCAAATTCTTCTTTCATTATTATTTCCCCACGCTTTCTATTAAAACGATACTATCTTTTTTTATCTTTAAAGATATTGTATCATATTTATTTATTTTTTTTGTATCAAAAAATTTAAGTTTGCATTTTTTGTCAGGTCTTTTTATTTTCTGATTTAAAATAAGATACTGTTTTTTTATCAAAGTATCATCAAAATTTTAATACTTTTGTATATTTTAAATTAAAATATGAATACTAATAATGGTGATTTCTAGTGAAGGATGAGATTTTTAAAATATGTGGAGAGAGTACAGATATAACTACTAGAACGATTCATATCGATAATAATACGATCGATTATGTATATAGTGAGGCATTATCTAGTGGAGAAGCCATTACTGATTTTATTTTGAAGCCTTTATCTATGATAGTAATCGATAATAAAAAAAGTTTAAGTATCAATGAATTAGTAAAAGATTGTTTAACGGGTGCTTCTTGCAGGGAAGTTCATGATATAACGGAAGCAGTCAATGATATTTTTTTAGGTCGGACGGTAGTAATTGTAAATAATAGTTATATATTATCCGTGGAAACTAGAGCAGATCTCGATAGAGGAATTTCCTCTTCTTCTATTGAAGTGGCAATTACTGGGCCAAGAGATTCCTTTACAGAAAATTTTAATAAAAATCTTGGATTAATTAGAAAACGAATAAGAAATAAAGACTTATTCGTAAAAACAATAAATTTAGGGAATGAAAGTCACACCAAAATAGGTATTTGTTATATGAATAATATAGCAGAAGAATCTCTTGTAAACAAGGTCATGGAAAAAATAGAACAAATACAAAACGATATTATTATCGATGGAGGGTATATAACAGAAGAATTGTCAAAAACTACTTTCTTCCCACAAATCAATCAGACGGAACGTCCAGATTTAGCATCATTTGCACTTTTAGAGGGAAAGGTCTGTATTATTATTGATAATTCCCCTACTGTCTTAATTATTCCAACTTTCTTTATTGATTTTTTTCATACACCGGATGATTATTATCAAAAGAATATAAATACTACATTCATTAGAATCTTAAGATTTTGTGCTTTCTTAATTGCTATTTTTTTGCCCGGATATTATATAAGTGTTACTACTTATAACCCGACATCTATTCCTACCAATCTTCTTTTAAGTTTAATCGATCAGCATACTAGTGTTCCATTCCCGGCCTTTTTTGAAATATTGATCATGATTATTGCCTTTGAGATATTAAGAGAAAGTGATATCAGAATACCTAGTAAAGTAGGAAGCTCTGTTTCTATTCTCGGAGGATTAATATTAGGGGACGCTGCGGTGAGTGCTGGTATTATATCACCAATTATGATTATCGTAGTTGCTATAAGCTCTATTAGTTCTTTAGTATTTTCTTATAATTCGATGGTGAATTTGATAAGATATTATCGATATTTTATTTTAGTACTAGCTATCTTATTTGGAATATATGGATTATTTATTGGTTTTGGAATATTAATTATCAATCTTTCTAGTATCACTTCTTTTGGATTTCCTTATACATATCCTTTCGTTCCTTTTGTAAAAGAGGATATTCTAGATTCCTTAGTGAAGGTAGAAAAAAAGGAAAAGAAAAGAAATCCTCTTTTAGCTAAAAAGAAAAAAAGGTAGGAGGTTTTATGATAAGAAAAGGATTATTCTTCATTTTTGTTATTATTTTTCTTACTGGATGTGACCATTATAATGATATTGGGAATATTGCCGTGGTGTCATCATTGGGGATTACTATTCAAGGATCTAATTATAAAACATATGTAAAGGTACTTTCTAGTAACAGTGAAAATGAAGAGAATATTTATACAGAAAGCTGTTCTGATTTAGATGAATGTTTTAATAATCTAAATACACAATTGATGAAAAGATTATATTTAGCTCATATGGATTTGTTAATACTAAGTAATAATTTAACAAAAGAAAATTATGATCATATCTTTAATTTCTTTTTGAATCAACAAACTTCGAGAAATTCTTTTTCTACTATTGTAGTAGATAAGATAGATAATAAGATACTTCATGCTGATAGCATGGATATTAATAATATGTTAAGTCTTTCGGTGGGAACGAATGCACTTGCTAGTAGAGTTAGTTTAAGTGATATCATTAAGGATGTATTAAACTTTCGTATTAGTTATATTCCGTATATAGAAACTGGTGATTTTGTTACTATTAAAGGGTATAAAACCGTATATGATGAAAATAAGCTTCTGAATAAAGAAGAGTCAATTGCCGTTAATTTACTTAAAGGAAAAGTGAAAAATTTTTCTGTTCTCATTGATAAAAATACATATCACTTAGAAGAGTGTAATGTCATCAATAAAGTAGATGATAATTTTATTGGAGTAGATGTTTCTTGTAATTATCATGGAGATAAGGAAGAAGATATTCCTATTATAGAAAAATATCTTGAAAAAGGGATGAAATCTTTTATCGATAATAACAATCAAAATTATTTAAAATATTTAATCTATAAATATGAAAATAGGCAAGTGGACGTGATAAATTATAAAGTGAACATCAATATCAATTATAAAGAAAAGACAGGTGGTGATATTTTTGAATAAGGAAAAATATACATCTTTAGAGCTAGGAATTTTAATTTTTTTTCTTTTGAATAGTTTTACTTCTACTATATTAATTAATTCATTTAAGAATATGTCATCACTTACTATCACTGTTTCAATATTGATATCATTTCTTATTGGATTTATATTGTTAAAATTTTTTTCTTCTTTGTTTACTGATTGTTTTTTAGAAAATCTATCAAAGTCTAAGATATTTAAAAATGTGATAAAGATGATATTTATGATAGGTGGTATCAGTATTGCAGTATATTCTATTTTTAACTTGTCTTTAGTAATAAAAGATATTATATTACCAAATATGAGTCAAAAAATTATAGAATTGACATTTTTAATTTTGGCTAGCATATTGGCTTTAAAGGGAATGAAATCGATTTCGATTGCTGCTAGTTTAATGTTTCTTGTTTATGTCATCGTTGTGATTATTAATTCTTCTTTCAATCTTTTTAATGTAGTTACAATTAATTTGTTACCTATTAGTATCGATTTTGATAAGATAAATTTTTATCAATTACTCATACTTTCTATTGCACCGATCTTTATGTTGTTGATTATCCCCAAAAAAGAGATTATGAATTTTAAGGGATTTAAAAAATATTCATATCTTTTCTATATTATATTTTATATATATTTTATTGTAAAAATTTTATTTATTATATCTATATTAGGAGAGAAATATTTTTCAATCATGAACTATCCTTACATAGAGGTATTAAAAATGATTAATATTTTTAATTTTTTTGAAAGATTAGAAGAGATACTGATTATAAATATATTTATTGAGAATTTAATTGTTCTAGCTGTTAGTTTAAATTATTTATCTTCTATTGTTAATTCTATTTATAATATAGATAAAAAAGCCTATATATTAATAGATATTATTATATTTCTTTTCCTTATCAAGTTGGATGTCGTTTCTAATAGTCTTCTTACTATTATATTGACTATTTTTGTATTAGCTAATATCATTACTTACAAAAGAAAATATCGAGAATGAACTCGATATTTATATTTTGTCATTTTTTGCATAACTTAGTGCAAAATCAATTACTTCTTCTTTTTTGGTTGTGAATACGGAATTATCTTCGAACTGAGCTTCTGTTAAGAAGATACCATTATCATTTTCCGTGGCAATGATTATATAGTTATAACTGTTATAGCTTCCTTCCATCATATAATAACTAATATTATCCTTTTCTTTCTTTTCACTTGTGGTGATGGAAATATCATAACTTGTTTGTAGTGTATCTACATACACTTTTTGATAACTGTCACTGATAAAAGTGGAATAAGATACTGTTGATAAATCAGATATTAAGACGTATATATTCTCATCTTGATTGGTAAATCGATACTCTTCTGTATCTCCTTCAAAGTTCCAATCAAGAGGAATAGAAAACCTATAACCATGAAAATTAATATATTGAAAAGTTGGTTCTTTTTCTATTATTTGAATTTCTGGTTCTTTGCATTCTTCACAAACAGGGCAATCTTCTTTTTTGAAAAAGATAAAGTAAATAAGGGCTGCTGCTAAGCATATAGATATGATAGATAAAATAACAATAGGTACTAAGAATTTAGTTTTCTTTGTACTAATATTTGGGATGTTATTCTTATCTTTACTTGGTTGATTTGCTGTTTTTTCATAGGTTTCTGTTTCTATTTTTCCTTCTTTCTCATTTTCTTTTGTTTTTACTTTGATTTCTTCTTTCATTGGCATTCCACAAGACATACAAAAAATATCATTTTCATTGATTTCTTTTTTACAGCGTGGGCATTTTAAACTACTCATAACTTCACTCCTAACTACGTAATATATATTACCAAAAAAGATAAAAAATGTACAGTATTGTTAAATATTTCCATAGTAAGCATCTAACATGATTTTTTTCAATTCTGATACTAATGGAAGACGGGGATTGGCATTGGTGCATTGGTCTGAGAAAGCTCTATCGGCTAACATATCTATTTTACTTAAAAATTCTTCCTCAATAATTCCATATTCTTTGAATGTTTTGGGAATATTAAGATGGTTATTTAATTGAATAATTTTATCGATTAGTTTTTCTACTGCTTCTTCTGTGGTATGAAAGTTTATCCCTATTCTCTTAGCAATTAAAGAATATTTGTAGTCTGCAATATAATGTTCATATTTAGGAAAAGAGACAAACTTTGTAGGCAGGGTGGCATTGTATTTGATGACATAGGGAAGTAGGATGGCATTAGTTCTTCCGTGTGAAATATGAAATTCTGCTCCGATTTTATGGGCAAGGGAGTGATTGATTCCTAAAAAGGCATTTGTAAAGGCCATTCCGGCAATTGTCGAGGCGTTGTGCATTTTTTCTCTGGCAATTTCATTATCGTTATGAGTGTAAGCCTCTTCTAGATACTGAAATACCAACTCTATTGCCTTTTCTGCTAGTCCATCTGTATAATCAGAAGCCATGTTGGAAACATATGCTTCTATTGCGTGTGTTAAAACATCCATACCGGTATCCGCTGTTTGTGTTTTAGGAAGACTCATTACAAAATCAACGTCAATAATGGCTACTGATGGTGTTAATTCGTAGTCTGCTAAAGGATATTTCATGTTTAGATTCTTATCAGTAATCACAGCAAATGACGTTACTTCTGAGCCTGTTCCACTAGTGGTAGGAATTGCAACCAGTTTCGTTTTCTTCCCAAGTGGTGGATATTTGTAAGTTCTTTTTCTAATATCCATGAATTTCAGTTTTAGTCCATTTATGTCTGCATCTGGATTTTCATAAAATAGCCACATTCCTTTTGCAGCATCAATCACGCTACCACCACCAAGAGCAATGATGACATCTGGAAGAAAGTTATTCATCATTTTTACACCTTTTTTTATAGTGTCAAAAGAAGGATCTGTTTCTACTTCATAAAAGATTTCTGAGTGAACGATATTTTGTCTTTTTCTTAGTTGATGTAAAACTTTATCGATATATCCTAATTTTACCATAGCTTCATCCGTTACAATAAAAGCTCTATTGATTCCGGGCATTTTTTCTAAATAACCAATGGAACCAGATTCAAAGTAAATTTTTTCTGGTATTTTGAACCATTGCATGTTTACTCTTCTTTTAGCTACTCTTTTAATGTTGATTAAATTGACACTAGAGACATTGGCCGTCGTCGTGTTTCCTCCAAATGTTCCACATCCTAGAGTAAGAGAAGGTAAATTCGTATTATAAATATCTCCTATTGCACCATGCGTAGATGGAGAGTTTACAATGATTCTTCCTACTTTCACTGTTTTTGAAAATTCGAGTATCAACTCTTTATTGCTAGAGTGGATAACAGCAGAGTGTCCAAGCCCACCAAATTCAACTAATTTCTCAGATAATCTAATTCCTTCCGTAGACGATTTTACTACATAATATGCTAATACAGGGCTTAGTTTTTCTTTGGAATATGGATAATTCTCTCCTATTCCTAATTCTCTTACTACTAAGATTTTTGTATTTGGGTCTACTCTGAACCCAGCATTGATAGCAATAGTATATGGAGATTGTCCCACTACTTTGTTATTTAGTTCATTATTCTCATCGAACATATACGAAGTAAGAAGGCGTTTTTCTTCTTCAGTAACAAAGTGGCAACCATATTGTTTCATTTTTCTTTCGAAATCTTCTTTTATTTCTTCGTCTACTATGACTGCCTGTTCTGAAGCACAAATCATACCATTGTCAAAAGTTTTTGACATGATTAAATCGGTGATACTTCTTTCTAAATTGGCCGTTTTGTTAATATAACAAGGAACATTTCCTGGCCCTAC
The DNA here is from genome assembly GCA_949293285.1 of uncultured bacterium. GTDB lineage: Bacteria > Bacillota_I > Bacilli_A > RF39 > UBA660 > RUG13868. The sequence goes on along the minus strand of CASFCU010000085.1, from coordinate 6,455 downwards.
TCCTAGGGCTGGTTTTCCGCAAGAGTAAGCACTTTTTACCATTCCCGTTCCACCCGTAGCTAAAATAAGATTGATTTCCGGATGTTTCATTAACATCGTTGTTGCTTCAATAGATGGAGTATCGATCCATAAAATAAAATCTTTTGGTGCTCCAGCACGGATACCTGCTTCTTTTAGGATTTCAGCTGTTTTCACACTACAATTTTGAGCGGATGGATGAAAGCCAAAAATGATGACATTTCTAGTTTTTGCAGAAATTAGTGATTTAAACATAACGGTCGAAGTAGGATTGGTAACAGGAGTTATCCCGGCAATGATTCCTACTGGATCTGCTATTAAGGAATATCCCTCATCACTATTTTTTTCAATTACACCAACTGTTTTATCATACTTGATGCTATGGTAGACATATTCACTTGCAAACATATTCTTTATGATTTTATCTTCATAAATACCACGTTTGGTCTCTTCAATAGCTAATTTTGCTAAATACATATGGTTTTCTAATCCTGCCATTGCCATCTCTTTTACAATTTTATTCACTGTTTCCTGATCTAGTTTCATAAACTCTTGTCTTGCTACTTTAGCTCTTTCTACTAAATCATGAATCATTTCACTAATAGAATTATCTATATTGTTATTCATTGAAAACCTCCTATCTTAATCATTATATAATATTTTTTGATAGAACAAAAGAAGATTTGATGATTATTACTAAAAAATTCGATGAATACCAAAAAGAAATATAGCTTGCTATATTTCTTATTCGGTTATTGTTAGACTATTTGCAATGGCATCAAAGAAACCATCTTCTAATTCTCCTTGAGTGTAAGTAATTCTTACATGTAAGACATTATTTTCATCGATTGGGAATATCATATTAAAGATTTCTGTTTGTACTAATTTACTTTCTATATCACTTTCATAAGCAACAACGATGTTATAGTTTATATTAGATTCTGTAGTAGCGGTTCTCTCTATTATTTTGTATGGTGGATATTTTGGTTCTTTTGTGTATTCCTCTAATACTATTTTGGCATAATCACTAGTACTACTACTTTCTTCTATCCATAATTCCATTGTAAATAAATCGGCTGCTGATATGTATTTTTTCCCTTTATCTGTAGTGGTTTCTTCGGTGCAATTAAGAAAATCTAATTCTATAGTTTTTCCTTCATGTTCTATCGATACAGTTTTAAAGTCTTGATTTTCATAATCATCCATACAGAGTTTCTTCTCATCTTCTTGATTCTTTGTAGAAGTATCTGTCCTATCAGCAAAGAATACAATACCACCAGCTATTAATGCACAAACTCCTATTACAATAATTATTTTTGCTATTAAACTATTTTTCATATTTTATACTCCATTCTAAGGTGCTACATAAGCACATTCTACTTCCATTGAATCAGAAGATGTATAACCAATATATGCCGTAGAGTAAGCAGACCAAGCAGACCAACTTCCCCAATGACAAGTACTTCCATGACAATCACAATAACTTATACAATAATTATTTTTTTTGTTACGACGACAGCAGCTACCACAGTTAGCACTACAATTTTGGGTTCTTGTTCGATATCTGCATTTGTAAACTGAATTAGCTGGTATTCCTACACTAGTTTGATTATAATATCCACCATTACCAGCATGATCATAGATATATAAGTGTGTTATATATGTTTGATTATAATGATTGAATGTACTTGGTGTGATATCACATCTATAAGCATTTGCTCCAGTATCCCACACTGCATTAAACCAGTGCCAATTATTATATCCTCCAGTTGCTGTCGATGTTGGGCATTGTACTCTATTAATTCCAATGTTATCGGAGGTTTGAATGTATAACCTTGCTACATCTTTTGTTACTTCACCCCACCACCAATTAGTATGAGCAGGAGCTTGGGTATCCATATGTATATGGTGATTACCTGTCCATCCACTACGATTTCCAGAATTACTTACTGCTCTAAATCTAGTTGTACATGAGCTGTATCCATTCCATGGTATAAAGTTTGAGCCTGTTGTACTATCTGCAATACCATCACTATTCCAATCGATTTCATAGTAAGAAATTCCCGTTTCAGCAGTTGAAGATAATGTAAAATTATAATTATTTTTCCAAGTGCAAGTATTGCTTCCACCATTATATATTACCGTCGGAACACTGACATATTCCCAATGTGCATATATCGTTTGATTTGAAGCTTGCATTATAGTTGATGATGTTACTTTGGCTCCTCCACTTGCTGCTGTATACCATCCTAAAAAATTATAACCTGATCTCGTGGGTGTACATAAGGTTCCATAAGTGCTTCCATAAGTAATCGTCTTACTGCTGCATCCGGTTCCACCATTATTATTATAAGTCAATGTATAATTATTAATTGTCCAATGAGCATATATTGTTTGATTTTGATTACTTGTTAATAGTGTTGATGCTGTTACCCGGGTTCCTCCACTTGCTGCAGTGTACCATCCTTGGAACGTGTAACCAGTTCTTGTTGGTGTACATAGTGTATCATAAGCACTATTATATGTAATTTTCTTGCTAGTGCATCCCGTTCCTCCGTTGTTATTATAAGTTAATGTATAGTTGTTAGCTGTCCAATGAGCATATAAAGTTTGATTTTGTCCTGTTGTTAGTATAGTGTTTGGGGTTACTTGGGTTCCACCATTTGCTGCGGTATACCAACCTGCAAATGTATAACCTGCTTTCGTTGGAGAGCACAAAGTTCCATAGGCATTATTAAATACTATGTTTTTAGTGGTACATCCCGTTCCGCCATTGTTATTGTAAGTTAAAGTAAAATTTGCTTTTCTTTTTATTGTAATGCTACAAGTTCCAACGTTTCCGGCATTATCTTCTACATATCCTGTATAAGTTACTCCTGTTGTATTATCTGTACTTAATACGGCTATCTTTTCTCCTGTAATGCTTCCTATTCCGTAATTTCTTACTCCAGTTGTCACTGTAGATGTTGCACCTGCTACATCTTTATAGTCACTAAATGATATCGTTACATTTGTTCCATAGTATTCACTTGTACTCATTGTTCCAGTTGCCGTTAAGGTACAAGTCGGTTTGGTTTCATCTATTGTGTATACTTGATAATACCAGCCGTCCTCATCCTTTGGCTCTTGTTGCATCCAGTTTCCTGCTGTATCTACTACTCTAGTGTATATCATATATACGCCATCTCCAGTTAAATTTACTGTGTAGTTATCTGTTTTTATATTTTCATAGGTGTTTATCATATTGCCATCTTTGGATACCTTAATATCATAATAATCTATTTCTCCATCTTCATCTTTTGGAGTAATAATAACACTCTTATCGGTATTGTATACCCCTCCATTTATGCTGTAATCTACAGTTGGTCTTTTACCATCAGATTTTATAGTAATCTCACAAGTTGCTTGATTTCCCGCCTTGTCTTCGACATATCCCGTATATGTCATCTCAGATGGTCCATCGATATCATGCACTACTAAACTTTCACCTGTGATACTTCCTATTCCATAACTATTAATTCCGCTGGTTGTTACACTTGCTGGGCCATCACTTTTGGTATCAAATGTTATTACTACACTGCTGTTATAGATTCCATGTGATGATAAATTCCCCGTTGCCTTTAATGTGCAACTTGGCTTTACTTTATCTATTTTATCTACTACAATTTGTTTCCCATCACTTATTTCTCCATCTGGGCTCTTGATAAATACATAATATGTTCCTAAATCTTTTTCAAATGTATTTTCTGTTTGCCAATTACTATCACTTGATAGTGGTTTATAATTTCTTGTAGAGATATAATACTCATACCCTTCAATTGCATTTGATAGTTCTACAGTAATTGTCTTATCTTTGTTTTCCCATTCTTCGTTTATTATTATTCTAAATGACTCTAATATACTGCAATCTAATAATACGGTTGTAACGTTTTCTAAATTTTTATTACTTAATTGATAATGAATTCCATTCAGTGTCACTTCTTTAGAATTGCTCTTGATATCATTTATCGTTTTTATTTCTTCCATGTTGGTTGCATTTACTCTTATACTGTCTTCCGTTAATTGATTTCCGTCTTCTAAAATCACTGCATGCCCTGTTTCATCTAATAATGTTATATAGTAATAAAATGTTTCATTGTCATTTCTTATGATTACATAACTTTTTTCGGCTACTATCTTTCCATAAGCTGTTTTGAATTCATCATTTCCTTCTACTTTTAGTGTTTCAAGAGGAATTAATACAGCTTCTGTATTTTTTGGTTCTTGAGCCAGTCCTCCTTGGGCTCGTACTTCCCTTGCAGACTCTATATAGGTCTTTGCTGTAGTGATAAAAGCACTTTTTCTTGAACTTTCTATATAATTACTTACTGCAACTACTCCTATCACAGCAATTGTCCCTATAATGATTATTACTGCTAATATTTCTATCAAGGTAAATCCTTTTGCTTTTCTTTTTTTCTTTAATTTTTTTCTTTCATCTGTACTCCTCATATTCTATTATCACCTATTTTGAGTATAAGCTATTATGGAGATTTAGTCAAAGGTTTTTCCAAATTTAAAGTTTTTTTTCAAATTTAAAGTTTTTTTTACAGTATAAAAATAAATAAATAAATATATAAAGTATTTATTTCTGATATTCCCTTTCTTCGTTTTTTCAAAAAAATATAGTCAAAATCTTTTTGAATTTTGACTATATTTTGAAAATTTTTTTATTTTTTTGTTACTGTTAGACTATTTGCTACTTCTTCTATCAACTCTAATCTTAGAATATCCGGGTTCCCTTCTATTTCAAGATTTAAAGAATTGCCCTCATCAAGGGGATAGACTATGTTGTAAATAATAGATAAAACGTCTTCGGAGTCATCTACCTTGGAAGCGTAAACTAATTTGTATTCTACTTCTTCAGTAGTTTTTTTATCTTCTATGAATAAATAATAACTTGGGTAAGAATCATCCATATTGTAATTAGTAAATAAAATGTCTGCTTGAGTGGTGATATCAATGTTATTTGTTGATAGAGAAATTCGAAAATTATCAGCGTTAGATTTATATTCTATATTCTCTATTTCTGTATTTTTATCTAAGCAATCAAGAAAGTTGAAAGTAATTTTCCATTCGTTTATTTCTTCTGTAAAGCTTTTTTGTTTATTTTCTGTGAAAGCTACTTGGCAGGTTTGTGATTGCGTCGGTTCTTCATTATCTATGGTAGTAATTGTAATTCCTAAAGTAATAAAAATGATTCCAGCTATTAAAACGATTAGTGATATTCTTTTCATAAATCCTCCATTTAATTACTTACATAGGTAATTCTGGCATAACCATTGCCACTACGGGCACCATTTTGCATTGATCCCGATGTTACTCCACCGATATAACCAGAACCACCACTTCCACCACTTCCAAAGCAGCGTGATGCTCCGCCACCATAATATCCACCGCCACCTCCAGAACCGTAGGTGGCAAAATATCCGCCATAGCCAAATCCGCCGTCTAGTGCATTACTATGTCCACTCTCACTATTTATTCCTCCACTAGTCTGAGTTCCACCACCAGCAATAGTTCCACTACATGTTCCTTTTTTATATTCTCCTACTCCTCCTTGGGTTCCACCACCAGTTCCCCCTGCACTACATGTTCCGTTATAGTTACCAGCTCCGCCACCGCCACCGGCAACAATTAGAATTTCAGCCCTGTAACTGCTATAATTTTTTAAAATCCCTCTATTGGTTGTTGCAATATGCGTAGCTCCGCCTCCTGCTCCAAATTGTGTATCTCCAGTATCATTTCCTATTCCCCCACCATTGTAAGAAGACTGTCCACCAACAACTACATAAACTTTTTGTCCAGCCGTCAACCAAACGTATCCAGTACTATAACCTCCAGCACCTCCACTACATGATCCGGCTCCTTCTCCTTGAGCTCCCCATACTTCTAATTTATAACTTCCAGTATAAGGAGCAGTATAAGTCTGTACTCCGCCTGTGTATCCAAAATTTTTAACACTTTGAACCCACACTGCATATAAGGTTAAGTTAGAAGTTTCATATACTGTTTGTCCGTTAGCATAAACAACTGCTCCTCCTTGAGTTTTAGACCATCCAGCAAATGCATAATTCGTTTTCGTGAAGCCATTTGCCGTTAGTACACAAGCAGCACCTGGTGTACAAGTCTTGCTAGCTGTTGAACCTCCAGTGTTTCCATTTCCATTAAAGGTTATTGTGTAACTATTTAATTTCCAGTGGGCATAGATGGTTTGATTGGAAGTAGACCATAATGCTGTCGATGATGTTACTTGGGTTCCTCCATTTGCTGCTGTATACCAACCTAGGAAAGTATAACCTGATCTTGATGGTGTACATAAGGTTCCATAAGTGCTTCCATAAGTAATCGTCTTACTACTACATCCGCTTCCACCATTGTTGTTATAAGTTAGGGTA
>CASFCU010000084.1 GCA_949293285.1 uncultured bacterium | reverse complement strand
AATTAAATGCACAACTCTCAATAGTAGTTACTGTACTAGGTATTACTACACTAGTTAAGCCTATTCCATAAAATGCCCATGAATTTATTTTTTTTAAAACTATCCCATTTTTTTCTTCTGGAATAACTATATCCTTTTTATTTTTTCCTCCATAACTAACAATGGTTGAATAGTCAACACTTCCATCACTGTTTCTTGCATAAATAAAAGCGTCTTCATCTTCGAACTGGTTATTATTAAAACTTCTATTTCCAATATATGTAACACTTTCTGGTATTTCTATAGAAGTTAATTTATTATATGCAAAAGCCTCTCCACCAATATACTTTAATGTAGATGGCAATTCTACACTAGATAAATAACATACACTAAATGCAAATGATTCAATAGTTTCTACACCTTCTGGTATAACGACGGAATCTAGTTGTATCCATCTAAAAGCCTCAGCTCCAATAACCTTTAAAGTAACACCTTCTTTAATACTTGGTATAACTAAATTTTTCTCTGTTCCAGCATAACCTATAACTTTACTATAATCATATGTTCCATCCTCATTCTTGGCATAAATAAAAGCCCTACTATCATCAAATTTATTATTTGAAAAAGCTCCACCACCTAATGTTTCTATCATTGAAAGATCCGGTAACTCAGTTAATAAATTATTTGCAAAAGCACCTGCCCCTATTGTTTTTAGGCTATTAGGAAATTCAACTTTTTCTAATTTGTTATCCTGAAAAGCAAATTTCGATATTTCCTCTAATGAATCAGGAAATTCTACACTTACTATTCCTTTATTCAAAAAAGCATGAACTGCAAGTGTTACCACAGGATGATCACTGATGGTATCGGGAATTTTTACATTTTTAGGGCAATTATCATCATATGACAAAATACTTACTTTTCCATTATCTATTGAATATTTATAGCAAATATTTGCCTCTTCTTTTGTATACTCTAAAGAAGGTGTTTCTTCTATTAAATTTCCATTTTTATCTATTATTACTATTTTGCTTCTATTTTCTACTGCTCTTTTATTACTTATCTTTTTTTCACTATCCGTAATAATATCATCAATGGTTATTTCATCGATAGCTTTCAAAATTACTTTATACCCAGATTCATCGACACTTGTCCAATAGTAATCATAGCCGTTTCCATTATATGTTACTACTACATAAGCATCTAGCCAATCTCCAAAGGGACTATTTCCTCCCTTTTCTAATAAAACATTATCTATATGAACATAATATGTTGTATCTATATCTAAAAATGAATATTCTAAGTTATTTACTTTTTGTGTTACTCCACTTTGATATTCCTTTATTGTTGTTATATAAGCATTTTTTCTTACATTTGTTATATAACGACTTACTGCCGGCACTGCAATTATCATTAATACTCCTAGTATGATGATTACTGCTAAAAGTTCGATTAGGGTAAAGCCACTTCTTTTTAATTTAGTAAAGTTGCCCCCCCCCACTCGAATATTTGTTTGCATTTCTTTTAACTTCATATACTTACCCTTCCTTCTATTTTACTTTACATTATCATTCTACTACAGGGACTTTTCTTTTTCAACCAAAAGAAATTCTTCTTTACATCTTTCACCATAGAAAAAGGAATGCTTTTGTCATTCCTCATCTTAAAACAATTTCACAATATCATTAAATGTAATATAAATTAACAACAACAAAAGGAGAATGAATCCCACACTGTGAACTGCATTTTCCACATTTGGAGAAACAGGGCTTCCTTTTATTTTCTCAATAAGCAAGAACAATATTCTTCCTCCATCAAAAGCAGGTAAAGGAATCAAATTTAAAAATCCAACATTCACCGACAAAAGAGAAATTAAATTAATCAAATTAACAAAACCTGTAGAAGCCGTTTCCCCTACTACCGAATAAATACCAACTGGACCTGATAAACTATCTAATCCAAGCTTACCAGTAAACAAAGAACCAAGCACAATAAACATCTGTTTAACTAATGCTCCAATCTTTATGAAAGCATACTTTATAGCAGAAACAAAGCCATTCTCTTTCATTTGTTCAAACACAATACCAAATTTATAACTAGTAACACCATCTACCTCTTCCTTTTGTGGTGTTATTTTATATTCAGTTTCTTGATGATCTCTTCTAATCACAAAAGAAGTCTCTTCCCCAGTAGAAGCCAATACCATGTACACTTTTACATCATCGATAGTCGATACATGATGCCCATTAATCGATACAATTTCATCATTTTCTCTAATACCAGCTTCATACATTGGATAGCCTTCTTCTACCCTAGTAACCACAGGATCCATATTAGGTGCCCCAGTAAACAAAGCCACTAAAAACAAAAGAAGAAAAGCCAAAAGAAAATTGTTACCAGCTCCAAAAAACATAATCAAAAAGCGTTGCCAAACAGGCTTATTATACAATTTTTTATCCTTTGGAATAGACTCATCATCATCGATTTCTTCTCCAGCTAATTGAACAAATCCACCAATAGGGATTGCTCTAATATTATACACTGTCCCACCTTTTTTAGGTTTACTTCCCCATATTTTAGGACCCATACCAATAGAAAACTCATACACATGAACACCAAACATCTTAGCAAATATAAAATGTCCAAATTCATGTACTAAAACGATAATTCCTAATATCAAAATAAAATATATTAAAGTCATATTTCCTCCTATAATATTGTCATAAAAATCAAAAATCCCAGTGTCACAAAAATCACACTATCCAATCTGTCAAGAATTCCTCCATGACCAGGAATTAAATTAGAAAAATCTTTCTTACCAAATTCTCTTTTTATAAAAGAAAAAACTAAATCTCCAAGCTGCCCCAGTAGTGAAAGCATAAGGGTTAAAAAGATAATAACACCGATACTAAGAGGAGTATTTATCACACTCACATAATACATAACGGAAACAAAAGTCCCCATCAGACTACCCCCTATCAGCCCTTCAACCGTTTTTTTAGGAGAAATACTAGGTGCTAATTTTCTTCTTCCTATATACATTCCTGTCAAAAGAGCAAAAGTATCAGTAACAGTCGTAATTAAGAATATATATACGATATAAGATATGTTATATCCACGTATTAATACCAACAAATTAAATGTTAGTCCGATAAAAAGGGTTGCCCCAATTAAGAAAAGAGCATCCGTAAAATTGTATTTCTCCTTATCTCCTATAAATACCAAAGGACTTAAATTAACCAATATCAAAAAAGCCATCAATCTATAATCCAACATATAAAAAGCATCTGCTGAACTAAAATTATTCATTGTAAAAAAAGCCACTAAAATATAAGCAAAAAGTTCAATACAAATAGGGAGTTTTCTTATTTTCCTTCTAATTTTTAATAATTCATATAAAGAAGCTACTGCCAATATAGCCATAAGAACAGCAAAAGGTAGCCCGCCAAATATCAAAAGTGGTATAAACACCAGAAGTAGCACAATAGCACTAATTACTCTCGTTTTCATCTAAACGCCTCCAAATCTTCTTTTTCTTTTTTGGTACTCATTCAAAGCAAGATCAAACTCTTTTTCATCAAAATCAGGGAAGAATACACTAGGAAAATAATATTCCGCATAAGATGATTCCCATAACATAAAATTGCTAATTCTAATTTCACCACTAGTTCTAATCACAAAATCCAAAGGTGGCAATTTTTGATACATATAAAGATCCAATAACTCTTCAGTAATATCATTCAAATCTAGCTTATCTTCCTTCACTAATCTAGCAATACTTAAAACGGCATCTGTAATTTCTCTTCTTCCACTATAATTAAAACATATATTAAGAATTCCTCTTTCATAAAGCTTTGTTTTCTCTTCTAAACTATCCATAGCAGAAACTACATCTTCTCTTAGATTCTTTCTACTTCCAGAAAATACAACCTTTATTTTCTCATTCACAAAAATATCACTATCTTTAGTAAACATTTTAACAAATAAATCCATTAAATAATTTACTTCTTTTTCATCCCTTTTGAAATTCTCGACAGAAAAAGCATAAATACTTACAATTTTAATCTCTCTTCGATAAATATGCTTTAAAAGTCTTTTTAAATTCTCTGCTCCAGCTTTATGACCCAAACTCCTAGAAAGCCCTCTTTTTTTTGCCCATCTACCATTTCCATCCATGATAATTCCAATATGATTAGGTATATTCACATAATCCATATCATCACCTAAATATTATTATAGTATATTTAATCAATTATAGCAAAGAAAAAGAACCAAAAGGCTCTAAAAACTGTCAATATTTATTTTTACTTTTTTATTATCCTTTAGATAACTACTTGCTTGAACAAGAGTTCTAATTGCCTTGGCATTTCTTCCTTCTTTTCCGATAACTCTTCCGATATCATCACTAGATACCATAACCTCTATTAAAATGGTATCCTCTTCATCCGATTCGAAT
>CASFCU010000083.1 GCA_949293285.1 uncultured bacterium | reverse complement strand
GTTATTATCACATAATCATCCATATTAATAGGATTCATATAAAGTTTTATTTCCCTCATATGCATCTCTGGATCGTATAAAATAAGACTAGACTCATAAATAGTCTTATTATTATCTATATATACAATTTTATGAAACATTTGTTTTCTACAAAAAATATTTAAATATATTTCCAAAATTTCAAAATTATCATGAATTTGTTCCACAGAATAAACTTTCTTATCAATATAACGCTCATCTAAAGAATACAATATATTTATCAGAGTTCTTTTGCTCTTAAAAATCTCATAAATAATTAAACCATACAATTGAATACTTATAAAAGTAAATGGGATTTCTCCTAAAATATAAAACACTATAATAGAAACCACATATAAAACAATTACAATTGCAAAATTCTTAGTAAATTCTATATCTCTTTCAAATTCAAAAGCATATATTAATCCAGGTTTGTTTTTCAAAATGGCAACATTTTTATATAATTTATCTTTTTCAGTAAATATTTTTTTCACTTTCCTTATCAATGCTGTAACTAATATAACTAAAATAATTCCATATCCTATATAAGCAAAAGGAAACTGACAATAAATTAACAAGATGTATACAAATATGTATATCACATAGTTATACAATTGTTTTATCTCAATTTTTTTGTAAAAATGGATATTTTCTATAAAATCTTCTTCCTCATCATAACTAAAACAAACTATTTTTTTATTTTTTACTAGAAATTGTACTAAAAGCCCTATTTCCATAAGTATAAATACTAAAACAACTAAATTAACACATAAAGATACATTAACACTATTAATATCCCCTACTCTTCTAAATAATAAAATAGAAAAAAACGCATTATATAAAATAATTTTAGAATAATTATTAATGTATTGATTTAATTCATTAAAATCATAATTTTTCAAATCTTTTTTTATAGGCAGTATAAAGAACATAATGATAGAAAAAAGCATAAGTACTAAGTCAATTATGAAAAAATAAATATTTATCTCTTTGTTTAGAAGAAATAACAATATATAATAAACCAAATCTATTAAGATAAAAGATATATTTATATTTCTTATAAATTCATAAAAATCTATTTTTTCTTTCAATCTTTTTTTATTTACATAAGTATTTGTTTTTTTATAATTTTTAATATCTATTCGTGAAAGTAAATTTACTATAATTATAAAAGTATAAATGATATAAAATATATACATATGCTCACTCCTAATACAATCGAACTATATATTGATTTTAACATTTTTTGTTCAAAGAATAAATAATAATTTTTAATTTGGAAATAATACTTATTGGAGGTAAATTTATGAGTAAAAAGAAAGAACAAACCAATACAAAAATAAAATGTGACGTTTCTACATGTGTACATAATGATTGTAATGTAAATTGTTGCAAATTAGAAGAAATTAAAGTAAGTTGCAATTGTTGTGGTGACGAAGTTAGTAATAAAGATGAGACTATTTGTAATAGCTATAGAAATATAGAAAACTAAATAATACATGATGTATAAAATAGAATACCAACAAAAACTGTTATCCTTAAATTTTGGATAACAGTTTTTCGTAATTATATTATTCCTATTTCAAATTATCTAAAAAACTTTTTCCTATACTTGGTTTTTCAACTTCGAAATTATCTGCTATGGTAGCAGCAATATCAGCCATGCTATTTAATATTTCCATTTTTTTAGGTTCTTTAAATTTTCTACTAAAAATAATTACTGGAACATTTTCTCTTGTATGTGCATTTCCAGGAAAAGTAGGATCATTTCCATGATCAGCAGTTATAATCAACAAATCATCATTCTCAAGTTTATTTAATATCATAGGAATTTCTACATCAAACTCCTCAATGGCTCTAGCATAGCCTTCAGTATCTCTATTATGTCCATATAAAGCATCAAAATCGCTCAAATTAGCAACACAAAGTCCAGTAAATTTTTTACTCATAATATCCGTCATTTTATTTAGTGTGTCCATATTATTAAAAGACGATTTGATGATTTTAGTAATTCCCTGTCCATCAAAAATATCATTTATTTTACCAATCGAAATAACACTATAATCGTGTTCTTTTAAAAAATCCATTACACTTTTTTCTGGAGGCTTTACAGCATAATCACATCTATCAGCAGTAAATTTAAACTTACCAACTTTACCATTAAAAGGTCTAGCAATTACTCTTGCAATTCTCCATTTATCACCTAAAGTTATTTTTCTAATTTTTTCACAATAACTATACAACTTAGGAATAGGAATAATATCTTCATGAGCTGCTACTTGCAAAGTAGAATCCGATGAAGTATATATAATCAAGCTACCGTAAGACAAATGTCTTTCTCCAAGCTCATTTATGATTACTTCCCCATTGACAACTTTATTACCTATTACTCTTTTTCCAGTAACTATTTCTATCTCTTCTAATAGTTCCCTTGGAAATGCCTTTTCAGTAAAAGTTTTAAAAGGTGTAGTACTCCTTATCCCCATCAATTCATAATGAGAAGTTAAACTATCTTTCCCAGTATTTGTTGGCCTAGCAATAGTATAATAAGCATCAACCTCTTTATTCTCATTCATATTTATAGTATCAGTAAAACCTAATTTCTTTAGATTCGGGATAAATAAATCGTAATTTTCCATTATATGCTTTAAAGTATTTGCCCCATTATCTCCATAATTATTAGCATCTATAGCTTCTCCTACCCCTAAAGAATCTAATATAAGCAAAAATATTCTTTTAAATTTCATATTATCAATCTCCTATTTTTTTACTTCGTGGATGATATTCTATATAATCATTTTTAACCTTCTTATTAGAAATATGTGTATATATTCTAGTTGTTGAGATATCACTATGTCCTAGCAATTCTTGGATGCTCCTTAAATCAGCCCCATATTCTAGCATGTGCGTTGCAAAGCTGTGCCTCAATGTATGAGGTGAAACATCTTTATTAATCTGATGTTCTTTAAGTAACTTTTTAAGTATTTTAAAAAAACTAAACCTACTCAATCTAGAACCCGCATTGTTTAAAAAAAGATAATCACAACTTTTCTTTTTTAACAAAACACTTCTTTTTTCTAAGTACCGATTCAAATAACTTATAACATATTCCCCTATTGGAACAATTCTCTCTTTACTACCTTTCCCGATACACCTTATCGTACAGTTTTCAAAATCTATATCAAAAGTTTTCAAGTCTAGTAATTCAGAGATTCTAAGCCCAGTTCCATACAATAATTCTAACATAGCTTTATTTCTATAGTCAAATACTGTATTAAGTTTTATATCTAAAAGCAAATCTACCTCTTCGACAGTTAAAACAGCTGGTAATTTTTTTGTCATTTTAGGTCTTTCGATGGTAAAAGAAACATCATCATCAACTAAATTTCTGGCAAGTAGAAATTTATGAAAATTTTTTATTGCAGTTAATTTTCTTGCTATCGTTGCAATTTGCAAATTTTCTTTTTTTAAAAAGCTTAAATAACTTACAATATCCATTTTTGTTATTTTTCTAATATTATCTATATTTCTCTGCTTCAAAAACAATCCGTAATCATTCAAATCCCTTTGATAAGATAAATAAGTATTTTTAGAACATCTTCTTTCATACATCAAATAATTTATGTATTCTGCAATATAATAATCCATTTCTATCACCTTAATTATATATATAATAATATAATTACAAAATTAATTTGTCAAATAGATGAGTTGAAAATTAAACTAATGTTTGATATAATTTACAAAGAAAGGGTGAATAAAATGGATAAACATTTAGCATTAAAACTTGCACCCAATTCTATAGATGATGTTATTGGGCAAAAACACTTATTAGGAGAAAATAAAGTTCTTAGAAATTTAATAAAAAATAAAAAACTTCCTTCTATGATTCTATATGGTAGACCTGGCATTGGGAAAACATCCATTGCTAATGCCATAGTAAAAGATTTAGGTGTTAGATATAGATTTCTTAATGCTACTATAAATAACAAAAAAGACTTTGATATTGTAGTAGAAGAAGCTAAAATGTATGATGGAATGGTTCTTATCATGGATGAAATTCATAGACTCAATAAAGATAAACAAGATCTTCTCCTTCCACAAATAGAAAGTGGTCTAATTACTCTTATTGGCATGACTACAAGTAATCCATATCATAAAATCAATCCTGCAATCAGAAGCAGATGCCACTTATTTGAACTTTTACCATTGGAAGAAGAAGATATAATAGAAGGGTTAAATAAAGCAATCAAACATCCAGATTTAGAAGGAATCATAATAGATGATGAAGCTATTAGATATATAGCAGCTATTTCTGGAAATGATCTAAGATATGCATACAATTTATTAGAAATTTCTTTTTTTTCCTCAAGTGATAAAAAAGTAACTACAGAAACTGTCAAAAAGATAAACAACAAACCGGCTTTTTTTCATGATAAAAACGAAGATGGTCATTACGATGTCTTAAGCGCTTTTCAAAAGTCAATAAGAGGAAGTGATGTAAATGCTTCTCTACATTATCTAGCAAGATTACTAGAAGCAGGTGATCTCGATAGCATTTATAGACGTCTTAGTGTGATATGTTATGAAGATATTGGGCTTGCTAATCCTTCTCTTGGCCCTAGATTATTTGCAGCTATTAATGCAGCAGAACTAGTGGGATTGCCTGAAGCTGTAATACCCATGGGAGAAATAGTCATAGAAATGGCTTTATCCCCTAAATCTAATTCCGCTTATTTAGCAATAAATAAAGCCTTAGAAGATGTCAGAACTGGTAAATGTGGCAAAGTACCGAGTCATATAAATTCTACAGCATTCGGTTATTTATATCCACATGATTATCCAGGTGATTTTGTAGTACAAGAATATCTACCAGAGAATTTAAGAAAGAAAAACTACTATGAACCAAAACTAACATCTCAATATGAAAAAACATTAAAACAAATTAAAAGCTCCATAGAAAAAATAAAAAATGAATCAAAATAATTCATTTTTTTTAATTAATCATCTTTTTTAAATCACTTACAGTTGTATTATAATGAATGACATATCTCGGTATTAACAACTTATTGGTATTCATAGTTGCCTTTTTATTACCACCAATAAAAGCAACTTCAAATCCCAGTTCACTTAAACCTTCTAACATAACACTATTATATTCATAAAATGGATAGCAAAAAGCAAGATGAGTCCCCAACAATTCAACAGATTTATTTAAATCTTCTTTAAATTCTTCTTTGGATAGACACAACCCTCTTGGAAGAGAACCACAGTAATTATCCAAATGGATATCATATCCGTGTGAATATATTTCTAAATTATTTGATATATACTTCTCTTTCGGCCACCATGCAGTTATTAAAAATAAACTTGCATTCATATCATACTTTTCCAATAATTCTATTAAATGTGTATCAGTACCCAATGCACCATCATCAATCGTGATTAATACAGAATTTTCAGGCAACTTCAAATTCCCATCCATCCAGAGATTAAACTCATCCATAGTAAGAGTAAGAAAATCTGCCTCTTTTAAATACTTTAAATGCTCTTCAAATAAATTTTTCTCAATGCAAATAATCTCATTACAGCTCTCTTTAAGCTTATCATAAAAGAAATGATAATTTAATACTGCTATTTCCTTAGCATATGGTTCATCTGTAACATAGTTATCGAGAATATCAGCTATATCTTTTTCTAAAATATAATATAAATAATTATTGAATATAACATAATATTTATCTTCATCTCTATATATAACCTCAAAAGAATGAGATTCATCTAAAGAAATAAAAACATTCTCACTCTGATAGAGTTTACTATTTGTTCTAGTATGAATTACCTTACCAATTTTTACATATTTTTTATACCTTTCATCTATTGACAAGTCATATTTTTCTACTGTGCTAAAATGTACATAGTAATCAGTATCTTTTATTTTAAAATAATCATGATAAATTCCATCCAAAAACAGTACTGTACCTTCATTCAAGGCTCCAACTTTAGTATAAGTATTATCAGCTATTACAAACAAACTTCCCTGTTTATTAGAAATAACTGTATCATGATAGTAACTTTCAACATTAGTATCAGTTTTTACATAATGAGTTACTTTTTTGTTAACCTTTAAAACGATTGCAAGCAAAACAACTGTGATCGACAATATAGTAATAATTAAAAACGTTTTCTTTCTCATAAATCACCTTTATTGATTCTTCACAAATAAACCCTAATTTAAATTTAAGCTCAATATTATTTTAACATAAAAAATAAATTTTAACACTATTATAACATAGATTTAAACCTAATAAATCATACTTAATATCTAATACCATTCAATATGACATAGAGAGTTAAAATAAAGGCTTAGCCCTAAAAATACTCACATATGTGGGAAGACTGTTTAGACAGTCTTTTTTTATGAATGATATAAAAAAAAGCTACTACAAAAACTTAAAGATAAAGTCTGTACTAGCACCTTCAACAAATCAATTATAGCATGGATATCAAATAAAAAAAATAAATTTCACTATAAAAGCTCAAAATAAAAGAGCAATTTAGAAATTACCCTTCTTTTAAGTGTTTAAATCCGAACTGTTACAAAATTATTTTTGAACAATTACCCTTGTACCTTGTTCAATATTATCATAAATATCATCAGTATATTCTTCTGGTATATTTATGCAACCGTGACTTCCATTTTTTTCATAAATACTACCACCAAAACTACTTCTCCAATCCGCATCGTGAAGACCAATTCCACCATTAAACGGCATCCAATAATCAATATGCACATAATAGTCCTCACCACTTAAAAAAGTATCAGTCTCTTTTTTCTTTATACTATACATTCCAGTTGGCGTATCATATACATCTTTTTTCCCAGATACAATATTTGTCTCAAGTAAAATATCATTATTTCGATAAAGAGTTAACTTTTGTGCACTGATATCTACTACTACAAATGTATTATATAAATCAGTGGTTTTCCATTTGGAAATATACCCAACCTTTCCAGCACATCTTACAAAATATTGTTCTTCGGTCTCTGCTAAAACCTCACAAGTTTCATATCTATCCATAGTATAAAGAAGAAAAGAATCTTGAGATTGCTCATTTCTTAGTTCTAACTCTTCATTTGCATAAACCACCTTAATAAAATCACTTCTATATTCTCCCTCTGCATCAAAGGTAATATATTCATCACTAATATAGCCAATATTATCTTCATATACAATTTTAAACCACCCATTATCTTCTTGAGCTAAAACCTCAAACTTCGTTCCTTTACCTATCAAATCAATTTTTTCCGAATAAATAGTAGGTTCTTCTCTAAAATTGACATTAGCAGAACTATAACCATACAATTTTCCATCTTGATTATTATTAAAGTTAACATTCTCTTTATAACTGACATATTCCTCCGAAACATAACCAATTTGACCATTATAAGAGACCAAATACCAGTTATCATTCGTTTTTCCTAAAACTTTTGCCATATCATCTGTTTTTAGACCACCAATTATCTTATCATCCGTACTAGGTCCTATTCTCAAATTAATTCCTGTAGTGGCAAACACATAACCATCTTCTGAAGTTATTTCTAGATCATCAACAGACTCGGATATATCATTTACATAATCTCTACAAACAAAACCCAACTTATCTTTATACATTACTAAATCCCAATTGTTATCACATGATAAAATACGTCTTAATTGTTCACTCTCTTCTATTTTACAAATAATATCACTATAAAGATTACTATCTGTTCTCATATTAACAGAAGATATAGTTTCTACATAATCGTTTTGCATACGATACTCTGATGCTGTAGCTTCCGCCCTAGAATGAGCATTGTTTAAAAGAAAAGAAGAATTCAATGCCAACGTAGAAGTAAGAAACAAAGTAAAGACTTTTTTACGCAATTTGATATTTTCTATTTTGAATCCTATCATAAAATCCCCTCTTTAAGTATTGTAGATTATACCATAAAATTCATAAAAAGACAAGGAAATTTGCAATTCTCTCAGGAAATTTGCAATTCTCTCATCCCAGAAAGACTATCGACTTGGTAATATTATAACCATTTTAAACATCTATACGTTCTAAAAAGACAACTAGTTTTAAATACAGAAATCAATCATTTTTTGACAACATTAATTTTTTTCTATTTCATGAGACATAAAATTATTTTGAATATACGAAAATAACATTTTCACCTCATCCCCAAATTGAGTCATCTCAAGTTCACCACTTCTATTGTTCGTACGATGATGCAAATTACTACCATGTTCATAAACACTATAAGCCGTCACAAAATAATTCCACTCGGAAGGATTGTTATACCCTAAATAAATATCTAATCTTTTACCATTCCATATCTCAAAACAAGTAGCCACGACTTTAGATAAAAGGATTTTCTTCAATTCACAAATATTAGGATCTCGAGGTATATCGTAAGATCCTGTACTACATTTCATATAAAGCTGAGAATACAAACTATAGACATCAGTATCTTTCAAAAAAGAAGGATAATCTAATTCGATTTGTTCAAACATTTCATTTATAGCATTCATACAAACAAGACTTTCATCATCAATAGACCAAATATCATACTTACTATAATATCTATTATTATAATATTTAGGCCACCCTACTCTATCATAATAATTCTTCAAAGAAGTAAGTACTTCTCCATATTCACATAACAAAAAAGTAAAATCAAAAAAGAAATCACGACCATTCAATACACCATTTTTTTCTCCTAATTTTTTTT
>CASFCU010000082.1 GCA_949293285.1 uncultured bacterium | reverse complement strand
CAAGACAACTTTATCAATCGGGTGGCTTTGATTTGATTAAAGAAGATACTATAAAAAAGAGTAAATTATTAAATAATTTAGGATTGAATTTAAATTTGGCTCCAGTAGTAGATGTGTCTGTTGATCCTAGTGATTATATGTATGATAGAACTTTGGGAGAGGGAGTAGAACTTACATCTACTTATGCTTCTGTAGTGATTAATGCTAGTAAGAATACAGGAGTTTCTTACGTGTTAAAACATTTTCCAGGTTATGGGGATAACAGTGATACGCATCAGGGAACTGTATTAGATAATAGAACATTTTCTTCTATAGAAACTAACGATTTACCACCATTTGAATCGGGAATTGAATCAGGTGCAGAAGCTGTTTTGGTTAGCCATAATACAGTGGTAAATATCGATAGTAATAATCCTGCTTCTTTATCTCCAAGTATTCATAATTTATTAAGAAATAATTTAGGTTTCACGGGGGTTATTATGACTGATGATTTATCTATGGGAGCAGTTTCATCTATTGAAAATGCAACTGTTAAAGCACTTTTGGCAGGAAATGATATTATTATGACCACAGATTATGAAAAAAGTGTAAAGGAAATAAAAGATGCTTTGGAAAATGGTACTATTAGTGAGCAATTAATCGATGATGCTAATCATAGAATTATTTCTTGGAAATATTATATGGGACTTATGTATAGTGCTCAGAAATAGAAAAAGAGTTGATTATTGACGGATGTCAATAGTCTTTTTTTGTAAAGTATTATTTTCTATGTTTTTTCATAGGTTTAAATAAAGGAGATGAGTTATGGATTCTATGGATATTATAAAAAGTAGAGAAGTAAAAAATAAGCATAAGGAAATACTTTTTGAGGTGGCTCTTTCCTTAAATAAGGAGTTATTTGATGAAAATAAAATTTCATATAAAATGTTTAAATATACAGAAGAGAATATTTTAAAGGAATTAAAAATATTGAGTATAAGTAGTGCTTGTTCTAGTATGTGAAAACGATATGGTATCGTATCGTTAGAAAGGAGAAGAAAAGTTGGATCTATATACTGTTCGAAAGCAGTTAAATATGGGAATGCCACTTACAAGTATAAAACTTAGAGTAACAGATTATGCAAGAGTATCAACAGAGCATTTAGAACAAAAGAAATCTCTTCAAAATCAAGTGGAACATTTTGAACAATATATAAAAGAAAATCCAAATTGGACTTATACACCCGGTTATGTAGATGATGGAATCACTGGTACAAGTGATGTTAAAAGAGAAAAATTTATGCAAATGATTGAAGATGCTAGATGTGGTAAATTTGATTTAATCGTTACCAAGGAAATTTCTAGATTTTCAAGAAATACTCTTGATAGTATTAAATATACTAGAGAACTTTTATCTTATGGAGTGGCTGTATTATTTGTAAATGATAATATTAATACGGCACAGCCTGATTCTGAACTTAGATTAACCATAATGGCTTCTATGGCACAAGATGAAATTAGAAGATTATCAGAACGTGTTAAATTTGGTATGAATCGTGCTATAGAACGTGGTGAAATACTTGGAAACGATTTATTTTATGGGTATAAAAAAGATAAGGATACTGGCGTATTAAACATTATTGAAGAAGAAGCAAAAGTTGTTAGAAGAATTTATGAATTATATGCAGTTGAAGAATTAACACTTTCTAAAATTGTTAAAACTTTAAATAGTGAGGGATTAAAAACTTGTCAAGGTAAGAAATGGTGTATATCGGGAGTTTCAAGAATGATAGAAAATCCTAAATATAAAGGATATTATTGTGCAAGAAAATCCGAAATAGTAGATTATATGACTAAAAAGATAAAATATTTTGAAAAAGATGATTGGGTTATTTATGAAGATAAAACAAGAATACCACCAATTATTGATGAAGATTTGTGGAATAGAGCCAATCATCGTTTAATAGCAAGAAAGAAATTCTTTAGCAAACGAAAAGAAGATAAAAGTATTTATAAAAATAGATACTTATATAGTGCTAAAATATATTGTGCTGAACATAATACGCTTTTCCACAGAAGAAAATTTAGAAAAAATAAAAAAGATATTACTTGGGTTTGTTCCGAATATTTAAAGAATGGTAAAGCAACTTGTGATTCACCTAATATTAGAGAATCTGAATTAGATGTCATTTTCAAAGATTTAATTTGTAAACTACAAATAGATTCTAATGAAGTTATTGATACTCTTATGAGCTATTATAAACATTTAGAAATAGATACTCTTATAGATGAAGAAATAAGTTTAAGAGAGAAAGAAATCAATAAGCTTTATGCTAAAAAAGATAAGTTATTAGAACTTAGCCTACAAGGTAATTTATCAAATACAGAGTTTTACGAAAGAAATAATTCATTCAATGAAAAGATTCAAGTTCTTGATAATGAACTTCATCAGTTAAGAAGTGATAAAGAAAAAATAAAAGAAACAACTGATAAAACAAAAGAACTGGCTGAGATTTTGAGAACAAAAGTTAATTCTAAATCTACAATAAATAAAATAATTAGTTTTTTACTAGACCATATCGTAGTATCTAAAATTTGCAAGTGTAAAAACAATATGGAAGTAAATATATTTTTATCTTACAAAGAGAATGATGAAACAAAAAAACTTCAACCGATTTTAAGAAGTAGTTATGAATTTAAAAGAGGATACGACACACAAGGAACTAAAAGATACAAAGTCTATTACCAAGTGAATTGTTATTTTTGTCTATAAAAAGACATATAATTTTTCACTTGGTGACTTCATTCTCTTATTCTTTGTTCAAATAGTGTTACAAAGTCCCCAAGTCCACCGATGAATGCACCACCCATTGCAGCAAATGCAACACTAGTGTCTAT
>CASFCU010000081.1 GCA_949293285.1 uncultured bacterium | reverse complement strand
GCAGGTGCAGGAAGTGGAAAAACACTAACAATAGTAGGGAAAGTTCATTATTTAATAAATGTAAGAAAAATAAATCCAAAAAGTATTCTTTGTATCTCTTTTACGAATGAGACTGTAAGTTCTCTTAAAGAGGCATTTAATGAGCATAATATTTTAGTAGATGTTAAAACTTTTCACAAGTTTTCTTTAGATATTATTTCCAGAAAATACAAGATTGCACCTAGTGGTCTTTTAGATTATGTAGTAGAAGAGTTTTTCTATTCTTATATTTATTTTGATAATACATATAAATTATTAGAAGTTTATTTAGAAGAGAATCATATTGATTATCAAGAAAATTTAAATTATTTAAAGAATATGATGATTTCTTTTATACATACTTTTAAATCATACAATTATGATATGAATTATCTGTTAAAGTTAATTTTTTCTGTTGAATCTTTTCAGGATAAGGTTCTTTTAATTATTATTTTTAAGATTTATATTCTATATCAAGAAGAACTTGCTTCTCAAACACTTATTGATTTTGACGACATTATTAATTTTGCGGCTGTCGATATCGACAAATTGCATTTTTTTAAGTATCAATATATTATCATTGATGAATATCAAGATACTTCGTTTTCAAAATATAGATTAATTAAAAATATCTGTAATAAGTTTCAAATCAATTTAATGGCTGTGGGAGATGATTTTCAATCTATTTATGCTTTTACTGGTTGTAATTTGAATCTATTTTTAAATTTTAAAAGAAATTTTGAAGATTCTAAAATAATAAAACTAAAAAATACTTATCGGAATCCCAAAGATATTGTGGATATTTCTAATCGATTTGTGTTGAAGAATAAAAAACAAATGAAAAAAAGTCTAAAGTCTAGTAAACACATTAAAAATCCTATTATAGTAGTTTATTCTTTAAAGATTATTGAAACGCTTTCTCAAATCATTAGTAATATTGACAATATATTAATTTTAGGAAGAAATCGTTGTGATATTGATATTATTTTAGATAATAAAACCTTTCAATTAGATCATGGGAGAATCATTTTTTTGAAAGATCCAAATAAATCTATTCGATTTTTAACTGTACACTCTTCTAAGGGATTAGAGAGTGATTACGTAGTGGTTTTAAATGTTGTCGATTCTTATTTGGGTTTTCCAAATCAAATTGTAGAGTCTGATATTTTTAAATATATTCATAAAGATTTTTATCATGATTTTTTGTTTGCTGAGGAGAGAAGACTTTTTTATGTGGCTCTTACTAGAACTAAGAATCAAATCTATTTGTTTACTAATAAAAATAATCCATCTATTTTTATAAAAGAGTTGCTAAAAGATTATAATTGGAAAATAAAAATATTGGATTTTGATTAAAAGTTGTTTCAATAATTCGTTTAATATACTATAATTAATTTAAATAGATAGGAGATTTTATGAAAAGAGCTTTATTGTTAATCGTACTTGGTATTTTATTATTTTCTAGTGGAATGGTTTTATACTCTTTAAAGTCTAAAGATGTTGTTTTAAATAATGAAAAAGAATCCTTATCGAAGGAAGAAGCAATTAGTATAGTTAGTCAGCTTATTAATGATGTTATCAAAGTGTATGAGAATCCTGGGTTAATTTTTCATATTGTAGAAGATAATAGTGAATATGAAAATAGAATTAAGATAGATAATTATTCTCAAGTGATATCTTCTTTGTTTTCTTCTAATGGTATTAAGCAACTGGAAGGTATGACTTTTGAAAAGGAGACTTTTTTGGTCAAAGATGAAAGTTTTGTTTATCTTTTAAGCACGTTGCCTTTTCATAGTCAGTATACGAATAGTAAGATTGCCGTTAATCAAATTACAGTTACGGATGATAAAATTTCTTGTGAACTTACTTTTTCTAGTGATAGCTTAGATGCTAATGGAGTTATAAATTATTATGTGATTACTAAAAATTTGGTAGTGATTAAGTCTTCTGGACAGTGGCTTGTGGAAGATTTTAATTACAGTAATGGATAGGTATGTTATGAAAAAGAGTAAATTTAATTATAATCAACATATTATTGATCATTATGTGTCTGAAGATAGAAATAGGGTTTTTATAAAAGTTTTGGTGGATAATTTAGATCATTTTTATCATTGTTTCGATCCAAGAAAAATAAGTATTAATCCTGATATTGTCGAATATATAACTAGTGAAGTAGATCATATTCCTTTTAGATATAAAGTGACTATAGAGTTTTTTTCTGATGAGTTAGCTGATGAGGAAAAAGATAAGATAACTACAATGATTAAAAATTATTATGGAATGAAAATTTGTAATGTAAGTAGTATCATAAGAACCAACATAGTAAAATCTATTTGTTTGATATTATTAGGCGCTTTGATGATTACTTATGCTGCTATTGGGAAAAGTTTTTTTGGTTTTATTTATGAAGAGATTGTTTATGTTATTGGCTGGGTTTTATTATGGGAAGGAATTGATATTTTTCTTTTATCTAATAGTGAACATAAGGTTAAAAAGAGAACTTATAAGCAGTTGTATGATGCAAATATTATTTTTTCAGATAAGTTTTAGTTGAAATATTGGCAGTAAATCTATACAATAGTAAGATTGAAAGGAAACAATTATGAAAAATTTAAATATAAGAGATAATATTATTCGTTTTGTTGATACGATACCTGAGACTGTTTCTGTGAAGGCTTATGGGTCTAGTGTTGCTTATCAAAGTGGTTATACCGATAATGAAAAAAAACAAATTGATTTAGTGGTAGTGGTAGATAATATAAAAGAGTTCTATCGACAGAATATGGAAAAGAATCGTTATATGTATAAGCTTGTTCCTAGTATTTATTTTAGGTTAGCTTCTTCTTTAGAACTTAAAAAACATGCTTCTATTTGCTATACTTCTCATATTCGTTATGATGGTGACTTTTATAAGATGGGAGTAGTAGAGAAAAGTGATGTTCTCGATGATCTTTTGAATTGGAAAACTTTTTTTATTGCTGGAAGGTTTCAAAAAGAGATGTTTACGGTAATTAGTGATTCAGAAATAGAAAATGCTAATGAGATTAATAAGAGAAATGCTCTTGTTGCATCATTGTTGTTGTTAGGTGATTCTAATGAAGTTACGTTGGATATGCTTTATGAAAAATTATGTTCACTTTCTTATCTTGGTGATGCTAGAAAGGCTCTCAAAGCAGAAGATCCTGATAAAGTAAAAAAGATAGCTAGAGGTAGTAAAGATTTTTTTAATAGGGAATATAAAGATAAAACGGATTTGTTTTCTGTTAGGGAGGATGAGTATATCGATATCGATTATGATAAGTTATTTTTTGCTATCCAATATTTGCCAGTGCCTTTATATAATGACATTTTGTATTCTATTAATTCTTATATGAGTGGGGAAGAGAGGTTATCTACTATTCAAAGTGTAATTAGCAACTATATTACTGCTGCGGTAAAATCTTCCAGTTTGCAACAAACGGTGAAGGGGGTATTAACTACGGGGCCTAAAAATTCAGTTCTTTATGCTGTGGAAAAGCTAAAAAAAGGTAGAAAAAAAAGTGAGGATAAGGTTCTTACTAAAACCAATAAGAATTTGATGCATATATAGAAAAAATTTTGTGTAATTATTTATTTTAGGTAGAAATTAAATATTTTTGTCTAAATATTTGTAAAGATATAGTATAATTAGTATTATGAATAGTAGGTGATTTTAATGAAGGCAGTGGATCATAAGTGTCCTAGTTGTAATGCTAGTTTGAAATATAATCCGAAGGAAAAAAATTGGAAATGTGAATATTGTGGTAGTTCTTTTACTTTAAAAGACTTGAAAAAAAATAAGGAAAAATTTGATCGTACAAAAGTGGAAAAAGAAGTAGAAAAAGTGGATACTGTCCATTTGGATGAATATTCTTGCCCTAATTGTGGAGCTAAGATAGTAGCTGATAAGAATACTTCAGCCACTTTTTGTGTTTATTGTAAAAATACAGCTATATTAAAAGGTAGGTTAGCTGATGAGTTTGCTCCTTCTAAAGTAATTCCTTTTACTAAGACAAAAGAAGATGCTATTTCAGCTTTTAAGAAGATAGGTAAGGGAAAATTTCTTATGCCTAAAGAGTTTGCGTCGGAAAAAAACATTCAAGAGTTGACTGGAATTTATATTCCTTTTTGGCTTTATACTGGGAAGATAAAAGGAAGAGTGTCTGGTAAAGGGAATAGGGTTAGTAGTTGGTCTACTAGTGATTATATTTATACTAAAACGGATGTTTATCTTGTTGAAAGAGAAGGGGAATTTTCTTTTCATAATATTCCAGTTGATGGTTCTGTGAGGTTTAATGATGCTATTATGAATTCTATAGAGCCTTTTCAATATTCTGAACTTTTAGATTTTAATTTCTCTTATTTATCTGGATTTCTTGCAGAGAAATACGATGTAGAAGCTAAAGAAGCAAAGAAGATATCCATTGATAGAGCAAAACAATCTTGTTATAGTCATTTGTCTAATACAACGTATTCTTCATTTATACCAGAGGAAAAAACTGGGGAAGTTTTAGAGGAAAAGATAGAATATGTTTTGCTTCCTGTTTGGATGGTTAATATAAAGTATAATGAGAAACTTTATACATTTGCTATGAATGGTCAAACGGGAAAGATGATTGGAGATATACCATATTCTAAGAAGAAAGCTGTTTTTTTCTGGATTATTTTGTTTGCTATTTGTTTTCTTGTTTTGATGGTTATTTCATATTTTGTTTAGAGGTGATTAGATGAAAAAACTCTTTTATTCTTTTATATTTAGTTTATTGTTGTTTCCTCATTTTGTTGATGCTTCTTTTTACGTATATGCAGAAGATAAAGAAAGTCTACAGGTATCTAATCGTCTTGAAGTTAGTAAGAATAATAGCAATGCTATTTTAGATACTCCTAAAGTAGATGAGACCGAAAAAATATATGATTTTGCAAATCTTTTTACAGATAGTGAAGAAGAAACTCTTTATCGTGAGGTTATTTCTTATATTGAAAAGTCAGATATGGATATGGTTATTGTTACAATTGATGATAATAATAAGTTAAATGCTTCAGAGTATGCAAAAGATTTTTATGATTATAACGATTTTGGAACAAATGATACCTTTGATGGAATTCTTTATTTAATCGATATGGATAATAGGGAAGTTTATATTTCTACTTGTGGTTATGCGCAGTTGTTTTATGATGATTTTAGAATAAATCTTATGTTAGACGATTCTTTTTACTATTTATCAAGAAATGAGTTTTATCAGGCTACTTTTCAATTTGTTCAACGTGCAACGGATTATTTGCAAGATGGAATACCAGATTCTAATGAGGACTATTATATAGATTCTTCTGGAAATATGAGGATAAAGAAAAAAGCTAATGTTGTGGTTTCTTTTGTAGGAGCTTTTGTTATTTCATCGGTTGTTTTATATCTTTTTATTTCTCGACATAAAGGAATAAAACTTGCCATTTCTGCAGATGATTATATGGATCAGAATAGTATAAAGTATGGACTTACCAAGGATACCTTTCTTACTACACATACTACTAGAGTGGCTACTAAATCACATGCGGGAAGTAGTGGAAGGAGCGGTGGAAGTTCTATTAGTCGTGGAAGTAGTGGAAGAAGTCACGGTGGTGGCGGAAGACGCTTTTAATAAATGTTTATAAGGAGGATTTTTATGAAGAAAAAAAATATTGTTCATTTAGTGATTACGTTCGTGTTTGCTTTGTTGGTGTATTATTTCTTTTTGCCGCCAATTAATTTGTCTGCACCAAGTTTTTGGATATTTGTTTTCGTTATTTTTGGATTTTATCTTATGCTTAGTTTTATTCATTTTAGTATTTTAGCAGCAAGTTATGGAAATGTTTCTACTTTTAGAATGTCAAAAGGGTATAAAATTATGTTTGCGGTTATTCCTTGTGGAATTTTCCTTATTTTGTTTGTTAACTTTATATTGTCACCTGTTTTTCATTCTAGAAGTTATGCTTCTCGTATTGATATTCATGAGAGTCTTGATTTTCAAGAAGAAGTAAAACCTGTTGATTTTTCTATGGTTCCACTTCTTGATAAGGCATCTACTCAAAAAATAGGTGATAGAGTAATGGGAGAAATGACAGATCTTGTATCACAATTTGCTGTGTCTAATCTTTATACTCAGATTAATTATAATAATAGTATAGTTAGAGTAACTCCTTTGGAGTATGCTGGGGTTATTAAGTATTTTACTAACCGTGGTGATGGAATTACTGGGTATATTATGGTTGATTCTGTTAATGGTGATGCAAGTCTAGTTAGGTTAGATAAGGGTATGAAATATATGCCTTCTGCTCTTTTTAATGAAGATTTACATAGGAAGTTAAGATTTAGTTATCCAACGGAAATCTTTGGTAAGGAAAATTTTGAACTTGATAATGAGGGTAATCCTTATTGGGTAGTTCCTACTATTAAGTATACAGGGATTGGATTAAAAGAAGAAATTACAGGGGTTGTTATTTTTGATCCGATAACTGGCAAGTCTCAAAAATATAGTATAGAGGATGTTCCAACCTGGGTAGATCATGTGTATAGTGCCGAGTTAATTTTATCTCAAGTTAATGATTGGGGACTTTATAATGGTGGTTTTTTAAATTCTATTTTTGGTCAGAAGAATGTTGTAGCTACTACTACAGGATATAATTATATGGTTCAAGATGATGATTTATATTTATATACTGGAATTACTTCGGTTGCTCAAGATGAGTCTAATTTGGGATTTATTCTTACTAATATGAGAACGAAAGAAACTAATTATTATTTGATACCTGGTGCTGAGGAATATTCGGCTATGGCTAGTGCAGAAGGTCAAGTTCAACAGATGGGATATAAAGCTACTTTTCCTTTGTTGATTAATTTAAATGGGAAAGCTACTTATTTGATTTCTCTTAAAGATAATGCAGGTTTAGTAAAAATGTATGCTTTTGTAGATGTTCAAAATTATCAAAGAGTAGTGGTTACGGATTCTAGTGAGGGTATTTTGAAAGCACGAGATAATTATTTAAAAAATGTCGATGTAGATATTGATTCTATAGACTTACAAAATGATAGCATTCTTATCAGTAATATTAGTCAAGTTTTAATTGATGGTAATACTTACTATTATATTACAGATAGTAATCAAAAAAGATATAGAGTATCTATTAAGATTAATGAAGATGTTTTACCATTTATAGGGGTTGGAGATACTTTAAATATTTCTTATCAGTCTACTACTGATTCTGTTATTGAGATAGTGAAAATTTCATTGTAGAAAGGTTTTTATTGTAATAAAAAAGGTAGAGTTCTATTTCTACCTTTTATTTTATTTCCCAATTTAATCCTTGATATAATTTTCTATAATAATCATTTTCTAGTATTAATTTGGAGAATTTAAATTTATTATATATGATATTATTGATTGTGTTTACTTCTTCTTTACTACAAGTCGTATTGCCATTTGGTATTATTTCTTTTGTTAGTGAGTTATAACGACAGTTGTCTGTGATGAAGCTTCTGTTAGAATAGATTACTAGAGGCATACTATTCGACATAATGTCACTTCCTATTAGAAGTCTTGAATCATATTCGATTCCAAATAAGTTTAATATGGTAGGAAGAACATCTAAGCTACTTGCATACTTTTCTACTTTTATTGGATTTTCCATCGTGCTATTCCATAGTAGGAAACTCATATGATGCATTTCAAAATTTTCATCTTTTGGATATGGTGACAATTCGTTAATTTGTTCTAATGTTAGTCCATATGGATAGTGATCTCCACTGATTGCAATAACCGTATCATCTAGTTTTCCACTTTCCTCTAATCTTTTTAAAAGTTCTCCGATTGCTTTATCAAATTCTATATTAGTAGCAAGGTATGCTTTTGCCGCATTTGACAGATTTAAGTCTTTTACTTTATCCCAATTCCAAGATGCCATCATATTATCATATTTGCTATATTCCAAATGACCACTTACCGTCATGTAGTAGGTAATGAATTTGTCATCATTAATGTAGTCGTCTATGGTGGTTTTGACCATTTCATAATCACTTTGTGGCCATATTTTACAATTTATTCTTTTTTCTAAACCGTTTTTACAAGCAAGGTAGGAGTCGTATCCCATTGTTTCTAAGTAAGTATCACGGTTATAGTAATTGTAGCTGTTATTGTGATATGCTTGACTTGTGTATCCTAATTTTTCAAAGACATTTGCATAGGAGTAGGGCATGTAATTTCCTTTTATTCTATAGATACTCCATACTCCTTCTTTTGGAATTAATGAGGTGTCAGTTATATATTCTCCGTCTGCTGTTGATACTGGAAAAAGTGGAGTATAGAAATTATCAAATTGAAAGCCTTCATTATAAAGTTTATAAAGATTAGGAGTTAATTCTTCATTGATTGCCATAGGTGAGAAAGCTTCTGCTACGAATACTATCAAGTTTTTTCCTTGAAACATAGCGGTATATTCATTTTTATTAGTAGGATTTTGAAGACTAAAATATTCATGCATTGATTTTATTGTTTCATTTGTCTCGTTGTCGATTAACTGTTGCCAGTCTATTTCTAATTCGTTATAGGTAATTTCTTCTTCTTTTGGTTCTTCTTCGGATGGAGTTGTGGTATTTGGTATTTCTATCTCTATTTCTTTTTCCTTGAACCCAAATAATGATCTTTGACAGTCTAGCCTAAACATGGTAATTAGTCCAAATTTTTCAGCGGTAAGTAGTGGAGAGTGAATGGATGAATATAGGTTTTTATTTGAGTAAATTTCTTCTTCTTTTATTATATTTATACTTAGTAAAGTGAAAGCTTGTATGATGATAATGGCTATAGTTATGATTAGTTTAGCTACAGAATCAGATTTTTCATAACTTATTTTTTTTGTTTTATCTAATATTATTAGAAAAACAAGAGGTAATATCATAAATAGTATTACATACCAGTTATTCTTAGCAATCATCAATATATGATTCATAAAGCCTAGTACTTGATTCCCATTTAGTAGAGAGTATATAGATATTATGGATAAGTATACTTTGTAATAAATAAAATTAGCAATGAATAAAAATATAACTAGTATTGTGAATAGGTAGGAGGGAATTCTATTCCATTTACCTTTTAGAAAATTCGATAATAAGTAAAATAGACCTCCTATCGGTATAGAAAAGAGTATTGCATATATAAAGTTTATTGTGAATTTTTCAAATACGAATAAATGAAAAATAAATTCTTCGTATATAAATAGCAAAACAAAGTATATGAGTAAAAACAAATTGTTTTTTTTCATATTATCACATCCTCATCTAAATATAGCATAAAAGATAGTAAATATAAAGTAGATTTCTTATTCTCATTTGCTTAGTAGACAATTTTATGGTATACTGTGTAAAGCTGGGGAGTTGTTTGTATGAGAGAGAAACCTTTTATTTTTTTAGGAGGTCTTATGATTGGCCTTTTTCTTTCTTTTCTTCTTTATTTATTATTTACAAATAATAGTATTTTACATGCTGATAAATTTAAAGATGAAAAGAATATGACTAATGATGTTACTGATTCTTTTTCTTCGTTGGAGGAAAATTTACCAGAAGAGGAAATTTTTCAGAATAGTATTTCTTCTTTTGAAGATAGTAATGATATAGATGTTCATCCGGTTCAGTATTTTGAGAATATTGCTGATTCGAACAATGAAAGTACTATTAAAGATGGTTTTATAAAAATAGTGGATTTTATTTTTTATGGAACCGAAATTAATGGGTATACTTTTGATAGTCTTACGGAAGAGGCAAGATTAAAAATAATGCAGGTTGCACTTTCTATCGATTCAAAAATAGATGAGTATTTTCCTGGTTATAAACAAACTATAAGTTCTAAAACAAAAGATATTTATTATAATTTGAAGGCTTCTGTAGTGGAGTTATATTTGGATACTGTTTCTAAGATTTGCAGTAATAATGAAAGTTTATGTCAACATGCTAGAGAAGATTTTCAATTTATGAAAGATTCTTTTGAAATTACTTGGGATTTTATAAAAGGCCTTGCGGGATCTGGAATAGATAAGCTTAGAGAGTGGTATGAGATTTTTAGAAGTGAATAATTTGCTATTTTGTTGTTAAAAAATATTTATTATTGTAAAAGAAGGATTTATATAGCAAGTTTTATTCGGAATATGTGTTTATGATAAGGGTGATGTATATGATACAAGTAAATAATGTTACATTGAGATTTGGAAAAAAGACTTTATTTGAAGATGTTAATATCAAGTTTACATCTGGAAATTGTTATGGTCTTATTGGTGCTAACGGTGCTGGGAAGTCTACTTTTTTAAAGTTATTGTCAGGTGATATTGAAACAACTCATGGAGAAATTATTGTTTCTCGTAATGAAAGAGTTGCTGTGTTAAAGCAGAATCATTATGAGTATGATGATTTTCGTGTAATCGATACTGTTATTATGGGTAATTCTAAACTTTATGACGTTATGAAAGAAAAGGAGAAGATGTATTCTCAGACGGAGTTTACCGATGAAGATGGTATAAAGTTGGGAGAATTGGAGGCTGTTTTTGCTGAGTTGAATGGTTGGGAAGCAGAAAGTGAGGCTTCGATGCTTCTTAATAATCTTGGTATAGAGGAAAAATTTCATTATTCTTTAATGAAAGATTTACCGAATAATCAGAAAGTTAAGGTTTTGCTTGCTCAGGCACTTTTTGGTAATCCTGATATTCTTCTATTAGATGAACCTACTAATAATTTGGATATTGATGCTATTAGTTGGCTTGAAGAATTTTTGATTAATTTTAGTAATACGGTAATTGTGGTTTCTCATGATAGGCATTTTTTAAATAAGGTATGTACTCATATTGCAGATATTGATTATGGTAAGATAAAATTGTATATTGGAAATTATGATTTTTGGTATGAGTCTAGTCAGCTAGCACTTCGTCAAATGAAAGAGTCTAATAAGAAAAAAGAAGAAAAAATAAAAGAGTTACAAGCTTTTATTGCCAGGTTTTCTGCCAATGCTTCTAAGAGTAAACAAGCAACTTCTAGGAAGAAAATGTTGGAGAAAATTACATTAGATGAGATTGTTCCATCTTCTCGAAAGTATCCTTTTATAGAATTTAAGCCATCCCGTGAATCAGGGAAAGAGATTTTGACAGTTAAGAAGTTAACTAAGATAGTGGATGGTAAGAAAATACTAAATAATGTTAGTTTTTCTGTTCTTAAGGGTGATAAGATTGCTTTCGTAGGTAGTAATGATATTGCTAAGACTACTTTGTTTAAAATATTGATGAAGGAGTTAAATTATGATAGTGGAAGTATAGAATGGGGAAAAACGATTACAACTTCTTATTTTCCCCAAGATAATTCTTCTTATTTTAAAAAGGATGAGTCCATTATGGAGTGGATAGGTCATTATTACAATATTGATGATGAGACAGTGTTACGAGGATTTTTAGGAAGAATGTTATTTTCTGGTGAAGATGTTTTTAAAAAAGTTTCTGTTTTGTCTGGTGGGGAAAAAGCTAGATGTATGCTATCGAAATGTATGTTAGAGGCATCTAATTTTTTGATTTTAGATGAGGCTACTAATCATTTGGACTTAGAGAGCATTACAGCGCTAAATAACGGATTGATTAAATATCATGGTGAAATGTTATTTTCTTCTCATGATCATCAATTTGTTCAGACCATTGCTAATAGAATTATTGAGATTACCGATGACGGTATTATTGATAGAAAGTGTACTTATGATGAATATTTAGAAATGAAAAAGGGAAATCACTCATTATAAATGATTTCCTTTTCTTTTTATTTTTTTTCTAGATTCTTGTGCGTATTCTTCTATACAACTATAGGGAAGGAGCATTTTTTCAATTTCTGTAAAAGTGATATCTGTTCTTTTTTCTTCCTGGTTTATATATCTTTTAATTTCTTCTTGTTCTTCTTGGATTTGTAATAAGAGTACTTTGTACATGATTAAGGCTAGTTTTTTACGGTTGTGTTTAAAATAGTCTTCATCTTTTATGGCTCCTTTTTCATAGTAACTACAACTAGGTGTTATATATCGATCTAAATCTATCATGAATAATGCTGTAGAATTATTAAGTGTTGCTGGTAATACATTCATTGGGTTAGTGTCCATAATACCAATTGAATTTTTGGATAGATATTCTGCACTTTGTTTTCGAATGGTATCAAATTCTCTTAAGTATTCGTCTGTGGTCATTTTAAGTATTCCGTTTTCAATTGTTGGTAATTTTCTTTGCGTGTATCCAAATAGTTTTGATGTTTTGAATGTTGGTATCACTTTACATGGATCTAGTATTATTTTTCGTGGTGGCACTATTCTGATATCTGGTTTATCAGGAATAAAGAATCTTAGATCTCTTAGTTTTTCTGGTGTCATGTATCCTGATATTGTGAGTTTAATAATCTCTTCAAAATGTCCGTAAGCCATTCCGTCTTTTCCTTCTGAAATATAATTTAGATCGTAATACATGATTGGTTCTTTTTGACCCTCTACTTTTAATTGCATAAATAATCCCCCTTTTGTTAAGATGCTATTATACCATAAAATTTGTTTTTTGTTAATATTTTTTTAGCATAAAAAAAGAATTATTGTTAAATCCAAAACAATCATTGTTGTTTGCATATAATAATATGGAGGTATTGTATGAATAGTATATCGGTTGAGTCTTTAAAGGAGTTAATTCCTATGGTTAATTTAATTGATATCCGGGATAATTATCAATATAATATGGGAAGAATTCCAACAGCTATTAATGTTCCTTCTAATTTTCTTTTGATGAATCCAGAAAATTATATGAATAAAAATGATAAATATTATTTATACTGTGATTATGGTACTAGAAGTGAAAAAGCCTGTGAGACTTTATCTAATAAAGGATATCATGTGATTAATGTGCAGGGTGGATATAATGAGTACAAACTATTAATGCATAAAAAGTAGTTTGACAAAATCATATTCTTTTGTTAATATTCTTTTGATTTTATATTAAGAGGTATTATATGTGTGAGAAGAAAAAATTTACAATGATGGATGAAAGTTTTATTTGTGAAATTTGTGGTAGAAAAGTAGAAAAACTTAATTATACTGCACGAGATCATTGTAATTTTTGCTTGTTTTCTAAGCATTTAGACGTAAATCCTGGGGATAGAAATTCTTCTTGTCAGGGGATTTTAGAACCTGTTTCTGTTGAAAAAGGGAAAAAAGATAGGTATAAAATAGTTTATAGATGTAAAAGTTGTGGAGCTATTAAAAAAAATGTCATGGCTATCGATGACAATTTTGATAAGATTCTAGATATTATTAAAAATAATTCTATTTGAAGTACCCATTTTGGACTAGTTTTGTTTCACTAATCATGATAAAGGCATTTTTATCTAGTTCTTCAATTAGTTTTTTTAATTCATCTAGTTTTTTATTTTTGATTTCAATGATTAACATATATTTTTTGATATCATCTTGTCCGTTTACATCAACTACTGATACGGCATAGTTGTTTTTTCTTATTGCATTGGCAATTTCTTTTTTTTCGGTTATGACTTCAACCCCTAAATTTCCTTCTATAAATTTATCTGATAGAATACTTCCTACAAATGTACCAACAGCAAATCCAAGTGAATAACTTATGGCAATTAGAATACCAGATTCTTGAGTGTTTAGAGCTTCTCTTACAATCATGAACCAGACAAAGACTTCGATAAATCCAATTAGACTTGCTATAAAGCCTTTTCCTTTTACCATGATTATTGTTCTAGCCGTTCCTAAGGATACATCTATTATTCTAACAAAAAAGATTTTTAAACATAAAAATAAAATATCCATATTAAATACTCCTATTATAGTAGTTATTATATCTGATTTTTTATAAATAATACATGTTGTTTTTCTTTCTTTTTTAAATATTTTTTTCTTTTAAAAGCCTTTTTATTGTACTATAATATTAATGGTGATAATATGAATGATTTTTTAGCACCAATTATATCTCAAATTATAGAGCTGTTACAACAGTATGGAATTTTAGCTGGTGCTTTTATTGTGTTATTGGAATCGATGATTCCCATATTGCCGCTTGGTGTGTTCGTGGCATTTAATTTTAGTGCATATGGTTTGTTTTTAGGATTTTTAATATCTTATTTTTCTACTGTTATTGGATGCATTATTGCATATTTTTTATCTAATAGATTGTTGGGTATGTATGTTAATAAGAAATCTCGTGATCATAAAAAAATAGAAAAGATAGTTAATAAATTTAAAAAAATAAAATTTGCAAGTTTAGTTTTGATTATTGCTTTACCTTTTTCACCTGCTTTTTTTATTAATATTTCTGCAGGAGTGGTAAAAATGAATTTAAAGAAATTTGTTTCTGCTTTGTTAATAGGAAAGCTTTCTATTATTTATTTTTGGGGTATGGTTGGTAAGAGTCTGATAGATAGTGTAGGGGATTTAAAGACAATACTTATTATTTTGTTGTCTCTTGGTTTTAGTTATTTGTTATCAAAAATAGTTTCTAAGAAAATGAATTTGGAGTAGGTGTTTTATGGAATATGTGATCATTGTTTTGATTTTAATTGTGATTGTTATGCTTTTCATCTTATTTCTTTTTAATAAAAAGGAAAAGATAGATGAATCTAATCTTATAGAGAGATTAGCAAGATTTGAAGTGAATATTAATAAAGAGATCAATGATTTTAAAGTAACTCTTATGAAAGATATTACTTCTGATTTTGAAAATTTGAGTAAAAAAATAGAAAATCGATTAGATTACATTAATGATAAAGTAAATGAAAGATTAGATCAAAATTTTGAAAAAACAAATAAGACTTTTACTAATGTGTTGGAAAGATTAAGTAAAATAGACGAGGCTCAAAAGAAAATTGAGTCTTTGTCTAGTGATATTGTTTCTCTTCAAAGTATATTGACAGATAAAAAGAGTAGAGGTATTTTTGGAGAAGTTAATTTGAAACATATTTTGGTTAGTGTCTTTGGAGAAAATAATTCTAAAGTATATCGGCTACAATATACTCTTCCTAATGGTAGTATTGCTGATTCTATTTTGTTTGCACCTAATCCTTTGGGGACAATTGCAATAGATTCTAAATTTCCACTTGAAAATTATAGAATGATGGTAGATAAGAAATTACCGGTTGATTCTAGAGAACGATATGAAAAACAGTTTAAACTCGACGTGAAAAAGCATATTGATGCTATTAGTGCAAAATATATTATTCCTGATGTTACTTCAAATCAAGCTATCATGTTTTTACCTGCTGAAGCTATTTTTGCGGAGTTAAATGCATATCATAACGATTTAATCGAATATGCTTATAAAAAAAGGGTTTGGATTACCTCTCCAACTACGTTAATGTCTACATTAACAGTGATTCAAATGGTTATTAAGAATATCGAAAGAGATAAATATACATCGATAATCCATGATGAATTGAATAAGTTAGGAATTGAATTTGATAGGTATAAGCAAAGATGGGATCATCTTGCTAAAAGTATTCAGTCAGTTAATAAAGAAGTGGAAAGTGTTCAAATTACGAGTGAGAAAATAAGTAAGAAGTTTGATATGATAAGTCGTGTTGATTTAGAGCAATTAGAAGAAAAACAAGATTTGTGATAATTTTATGAAA
>CASFCU010000080.1 GCA_949293285.1 uncultured bacterium | reverse complement strand
AGAGTTTGAAATATACTCGGTCACACTAGGTACTGCTATAATCATTAATACTCCTAGTATGATGATTACTGCTAAAAGTTCGATTAGGGTAAAGCCACTTCTTTTTAATTTAGTAAAGTTGCCACCTCTCGAATATTTGTTCGTTTTGTTATACTTAATCATAAATGGCCTCCTCACTATTGTACGAATATATTCTAACATATTTATTTTTTTCACGCAATATAAAATTCGACAACTTCTGAAAGTTATTTTTCTCAAATTTTCCTACTACTTTAAACGCCTAATCATCTCTTTTACATAACCAGCAACAACCTTACAACTTTCCTCTAAGAACGCATCATAAGTATCCACGTTATGATTATCTGGAGTATCTGATATACTTCTAATAATTAAAAAGGGAATATGACTCAAAAAAGCTACTTGTGCAATAGAAGCCCCCTCCATCTCTACACACAAAGCATTAAACTTTCTATTTATTTTCGAAGCCATATTAGAATCTGTACAAAAAATATCACCAGAAGCAATAGTTCCTGTAAATACTTTTATATGTTTATTTTCTAAAGGAATTTCTTCTGCTACTTTTACTAAGTAAAAATCCGATTCTAAATATACCCCTATTTTAGGAATATATCCTTTTTCATGGTCAAAAGCCGTAATATCAAAATCATGCTGAACTAATCTCTCACCAATAACGATATCTCCAACATGTAAACAATCACTTACTCCACCGGCTACTCCGATATTAAATATATAATCCACCTTAAAATTATCAATTAAAATTTGTGTAGTTCTCGCCGAATTAACCTTACCTATTCCACTTTCTACCAAAAAACACTTAACATCATCGATCATTCCCTCGTAAAACGTTAAATCAAAAATAGTGTATTGATTAATATCTTTAAGATATCCTTTTAATTCTTTCAACTCCTCGTCCATTGCAAAAATAATTCCCACTCTTTTCATTTCATCACCATCTTTTTATATTATTATATTTCTTACTTTTCTATCAGCACTCGATATTTCTAAAGTTACTCCACTTTTTTCTTCCGCTTTATTTTCCCCTCTAAAAAAATATTTAGATATTACTTTTTCATCATAGAAAGAATGACTAGTTCTATTACTTACTCCTAAATTATACCACTTTCCTCCTAGCTTAGAAACACGTAATAAAAAGAATGTAAGTTGATTATTTTACATTCTTTACTATAACAAAATAAGATACCTAATGTTATTCAGTTGCTATTTTATAAATATTCTTTTAACTTCTCTACACTTTCTTCTTGAAATGCTAATAATCTATTAGCTAATTTCACAATATCTTTATTTGCTTCTTTTTCAAAGTCGTCTATTCTCTTACTAATATCTACAATTCCCATAACTAGTCCCTGAATAACAATATCACTAATCTTAGAGTCACTATTATCATTTTTTACATTGACACGAACTCCCTCTTTTGCTCCCATCTTAGCCATCATTCCAATTTTTTTAGGTTTTATCTTATGACTTTTTAATACTTTTTTAGCTTCTTTTAAATACTTTTCATATTCCTTTAAAATATCTTCTACCGTTCTTTTTATCTTATTATCTTTCCCTTGTAATTGTTTCAAAAGCTCAGTTAAAGTAGTGGTAGCCATATCACAATCTTGATAAATACACTCTAATAATTCATTTGTTTCATCCATCATTATCACCATTTATATTGTAACTAATTTTAATTTTTTTATACAAAAAAACTGAAAATTACCTTCCAGTTTTCTTTCCTAAAAAATAGGCTTTAACAATATTTTTTGCTAGATTGGCTACCGTCATTTGTCCTATTCCTCCGGGAACAGGAGTAATATATGCTACTTTATCTTTAACACTATCAAAATCGACATCTCCACATATTTTTCCAAAGCAATCTTTATGGATTCCGACATCGATTACTACCGCATTTTCTTTTACATCTTCTCCCTTAATCATCTTAGCTTTTCCTACTGCTACAATCAGAATGTCTGCTTTTTTAGTATATTCATTTAAATTTTGTGTTCTTGAATGACACACAGTAACAGTTGCATCTCTATTTAACAGTAAGGAAAAAACTGACTTTCCTACTAAATTGCTTCTTCCTACTATTACAACATATCGTCCGGCAATATCAATGTGATAATAATCTAAAATATCTACAATTCCTTGGGCGGTAGGAGAAACTAATGCCGAAGAATCTTCACAAACAAGCAATCCCATATTAATAGCACAAAGCCCATCGACATCTTTCGTTGGTAATATCCTATTTTGAATAGTCTTTTCATGAATATGACTGGGAAGAGGAATCTGTACCATTAGTCCCGTTACCTTATCATCGACATTCAACCTATCAATAATTTCTAAGAGTTCTCTTTCACTAATAGATATAGAAAGATGTAAATATTTAAAATGAATACCAACAAACTCGGCCATTTTTCTTTTACTCTCAATATAAAGATTACTAGCATCAAAAGATCCTACTTGTATAACAACAAGAGTCAATTTTTCTAATGTTTTTAACTCTTCTCTTAATCCTTCAAGAATTTCTTTTTTTATCTTTCTTCCATCCAGTAATTTCAAAAACTTAAGCCCCTTCTATCTCTTCTTTAACTACAGCAAGTATTTCATCTAAATTTTTAGTAGTAGTTCCACCACCTTGGGCAAAAGTATGGCTTCCGCCACCTCCCCCATTTGCCATAATCGAAGCCTTTTTTACAATTAATCCGGCAACTGGCTTAGCAGCTTTTCCACATTTACAAACAAAATTAACATTATTATCATTTTCATTAGCAAAAAACACTACTGAAGAAGGTCCCATCTTAGATATAAGCATATCACATAAATTCTTAAGAACATTCACATCCATTGCTCGAATTTTTTTAATAATCACTGGAATGCCATTAAGCTCTTCCACATAATCTAAATATTCATCTAAATGAATCTCTGTTTTTTTAGTTTTTTCCTCGTTATATTTTTTTTCTAAAGCTTTTACCTCTGTTTGAATATATTCTAGCTGATTTCTATTATAAATAATATCTTTATAAGAAGATAGTCCCTCTTGATCAAGTACAACATCAAATTCTAATTGAATATTCTCATTCTTTGCTTTTTCTAATATATGATGAGCCTTTTCTAGTTGTCTTTTCATCTCATCAACATACTTAGCAACACTTTCTGAAATAAGCACTGGTACAAAATCATTAGTACAAGCTTCTATTCTATATAGATTGCTTCCTTTAGATTCCACTTTAAGAATTGCAAATCTTTCAATCTCATCAGTAGATTCAATATGAGTACCTCCACAAAGCTCAATAGAACTACCAATTTTTACTACCCTTACAATATCCTTATATTTATCAGAAAATAATGCCATAGCACCAATTCTTTTAGCCTCCTCTAAAGACATATAGGAAATCTCTGTATGAAGATGTTCTTTAATCACTTCATTTACTTTATCTTCAATTCTTATAATGTCATCTTCTAATATCTTTCCTCTAAAAGTAAAATCGAATCTTAATCTTTCATCATCCACATAACTTCCTGCTTGCTGAATAGTAGAAGATAAATTATCTTGCAATGCCTTTTGAATAATATGTACCATACTATGATTTACTCGAATTCTTTTTCTTCTTTCTTCCATAATCTTCATCGTACAACTAGCATTTAATCGAATCACTCCTTCTACTACTTCCACTTTATGTAAATGTTGTCCATTAGGAGCTTTTTTAACATCTATTACCTTTGCCTTGAATTCATCACTTTTAATTCCCCCAACATCACTTACTTGTCCACCACTCTCAGCATAAAAGCAAGTCCTATCGAAAATAACATATCCAGAATCTCTAAGTTCATTCACACGACATCCATCTTTAAAAATTCCAATGACCTTACAATCATCTAAAGAATAATCATCATAAGAGAAAACACTAGGAGAAACAAATTGCAAAAGTTCTTCATTTTGAATATTCATATTAGCATCTTGCTTTCTACTTTCTTTAGCAACTTTTTTTGCTTCCTCCATATATCTATCAAATTCCTCTTTATCAACGGTCATATTCTCATCATTTAAATATTCTAA
The DNA here is from genome assembly GCA_949293285.1 of uncultured bacterium. GTDB lineage: Bacteria > Bacillota_I > Bacilli_A > RF39 > UBA660 > RUG13868. The sequence goes on along the minus strand of CASFCU010000080.1, from coordinate 6,439 downwards.
GGTAAGCTCAAATGGGAAGCCATAAGTATCGTAAAGTTTAAAAGCATCATAACCACTAATTTGATGATTAAAAGACTCCCTTATTAATTCCATTAATCTTTTTTCTCCAGCTCTTAGAGTATTATCAAATAACTTTTCTTCTTCTAAAATCAATGTTTTTACAAAACCTTTATTTTCTACCAATTTAGGATAAGATTCTCCCATAATAGCTACCACATCATCAACTAATTTATACATAAATGGTTCATTAATATCTAATTTTCTTCCCATTCTAACACTTCGTCTTAAAAGTCTACGAAGAACGTATCCTCTATTGCTATTTTCAAAAACAGCCCCATCAGATAAAGCCATAACAATAGCCCTGATATGATCTGCAATTACCTTAAAGGCTACTTCTCCATGATACTCCTTACCAGAAATACTAGAAATTCGTTCAATAATAGGAACAAATAAATCAGTATCGAAATTAGAATCTACTCCCTGAAAAATACAACACCATCTTTCAAGTCCAGCACCAGTATCAATATTTTTGTGAGGCAACTCTTTATAAAGACTTCGATCTACACCAGGTTCTGAATTATATTGACTAAATACATTATTCCATATTTCAACATAACGCTCCTGTTCTTCATCATTTTTAAACTTCTCAAAAGCACTTCCATCTTCATCATAACTCTCTCCTCTATCGAAGAAAATTTCTGAATCTGGCCCACATGGTCCACTACCAATTTCCCAGAAGTTTCCAGGAAGTCTCACAATATGAGAAGGAGATAACCCTAAACTTATCCATTTGTTATAAGCAACCTCATCCGTCATATAAATAGTTACATATAACAAATCTTTTGGAATATCAAACCATTCCGGACTAGTCAAAAGCTCAAAGGCAAAAGAAAGAGCATCTTCTTTAAAATAATCACCAATAGAAAAATTCCCCATCATCTCAAAAAAAGTCTGATGTCTCTTAGTTACTCCAACATTCTCTATATCATTCGTTCTAATACACTTTTGAATACTAGTAAGTCTTTTATTATCAGGAACCACAGTCCCATCAAAATATTTCTTAAGTGGCGTTACTCCAGCATTAATAAAAAACAAACTATCATCATCCTCAGGTATTAATGATGCACTTTCTATCACCGTATGACCTTTGCTCTTAAAAAATTCTAACCACATATTTCTAATTTCGGTACTAGTTAATTTTTTCATATGACACTTCTCCTTCTTTATCCATATCCTCTATTATTTTCATTAACCTTTTATAATAATCTTCTATCGTCGAATTATTAAAAACATAATAATCTGAAATAGCAATAGGACCACCCTTAGCAATATTTTCAATCTCAGAAATATCTCTATTCCTAATTTCTGTAGAATTAAGAGGTCTAATTTTTCTTCTTGCTACTCTTTCATATCTTATTTCTTTATCTACAACAATACAAATCAGCTCCAGTCTATCTTGAAACTCTTCCTTTAAAACCTTAAACTCATCCCAAGAATAAAGCCCATCTAAAACCGTATTATTCTTTTCTAAACTTTCCTTTATTTTAGGTAATAATAGAATAGCCATAGCAGCCATTCCATGTTTTTCTCTTAATTTTTCCCTTACTTTCTTCTCATTCTCCGGAGTAATTTCCATTTTCTCTTCTTTCATTTTCTCCAAAACAACGCCGCCAAAATAAATTTTGTTCCAACCAATACTCTCTAAATAATCACAGGCAATACTTTTCCCACTTCCACTCATACCTACAACAGCAACTAACTTATTCACAAACATCACTTCCTTCTTCTTTTAGTATAATAAACTGAGCTATTTTAGATAAAGACTCTTCACTTCCATTTACAAAATCATAATCATAAGAATACCCTTGATCAAGATCTCTTTCTGTAATATGTTTTTTTTCTTCCACACTTAACGTATCAGCACAATCCTTTCTAGATAAATGAATGATTTTCATATCTGGATAACTTTTTCTCAATTGATCCAACTCTTCTTTTAATCTCCCATCTGTAATAATGCCGACATCGAAATAATCAGACAAAATCTTAATATCATCTTTTAGTCGATCGACAAGAAAAAACGGCATATCCAGTTTCTTTTTAATAATCTCTATTCCCATATTTTGCAAAAAAGTCCTTGGCTTATTTTCTTCTTTCCCATCCCAGCCAAAATATTCTCTAGCATAAAAATAAAGGGGTGCTGTAATTTTCAAAAGACATACTTTCTTTTTTCTTTTTTCATATTCATTCTTCAAAATAGCCCCAAAAGTATCTTTTCCTACTCCTGCTTTACCGCATATTAAATATAATTTCATAACATCCTCCCATCTTATAGAAAAAGACCAAAGAATAGGAGTGAATAATCACGGTACCATCCTACTTTGATCTTATTTTAGATAACGGTTCCCCGAAATGAAACTCCAAAGTAGCTTTCTAATTATTAAAGTACTAATTCCCACCACCATTAGCTCTCTTTCACTTTAACTTAATTATACTCTTCTTTTTCAACGTTTCTTCATAAATTAATTAATTTTGAATTCTATCGAACAATTCATATTTTTCATCAAAAAAGTTAAATACGATTTTTAAACAAGATATAATAGGAGTTGAGAAAAGCATACCTAGAATACCAAAGAAATGACCAAAAATCAATAATCCAATAATAATGGTAACTGGATGTAATTTCATCGTCTTACTCATAACAATAGGAGTTAACACATAACTTTCTAAAAATTGTGACACTACCACTGCCACAAGAGACAACAACCCAACGAGCGGACTAATCGTAAAACCGACAATAACAGCAGGAACTCCTCCAATATAAGGTCCTATATATGGAATAATATTAGTAACCGCACAAATAAGACCAAATACCACCGGTGCCTTCAATCCCGCTAAAGTAAATCCAATCGATTGAACTGTAAAAAGAATCAAAGTTACAAAAAGTGTCCCTTGTACATAACTTTTCAAACAACTATTCAGTCTATCAGTTAACTCAATGATATCACTATGAGCCCCCTTAGGAACAAAATTTAAAAGTTCTTTTCTCACATTATTGAAATCAAATAACATATAAAACCCAATAAACAATCCAATAACAAAATTAACTCCACCAGATATAATACTAGATGCTATATTAACTAGCACAGTAGGAAGTCCAACGGTAATGGTATCACTAAACGACTCAAAAGCAGAATAAATATTAGCCTGAATTGTAGAGAAATCATAATTATACAACGAAGTCAAATCATCAAAAAAATTATTTATCCAACTATTGATATTCTCAACAATTCCCGGAACAATTCCAATAGCATCTTGTAATTGGGTCACTAAAGAAGGAATCACCATCCAGCAAAATAAAACAATCAAAAAAATAAAAGCCGCAAAAACCCCAACAGTGCTAATCGTCCTACTAGCACCTTTCTTTTGTAAAAAAGACACCATAGGATCCAACAACCAAGCAATAATAATACCTATAAATAATGGAGATATCAACTTTAATATATTAAAGAATACTCTAAGAACTCCCCAATCTTTTATCAGATAACTACCTAAAAATACTAAACTGGCAATACCCACAACGAAAAGTATTTTTAATAGATTTTTACCTATCTTAATAAGTTCATTTAAAGATGTAATATCTATCTTTTCATCTTTTCTCTTTATTCTAAGCATAATAACCTCCCATTCATATTATAGCAAACAAGACTTCATGTTACAAACAAAAATAAAGATATTTACACAAGAAAGAGTCAAGAATATCTTGACTCCCTACTACATCATATTTTCGACACTTTTACTAGCCTTTTTGGTAACTTTATCTAAAGCCGTCTTTATATCATGAACACATTCTGGATTATATTTTTTATAAATCATCCAAGACGCATATCCAACACCCATCACTGCTAGTATTTTCCATGCTTTATCCAAAAGATTCACCTCGCTAAAATATGATTTGGTATTCCGAATACCATTATTATTATGATAAATTTTAGCAAATCTATTCCCATTTTTTAATAATTTTTTCTTTTATAGTAGTATTTCTTACATCTTGAAGATTATTACTACTAGCATATTTCAAAGATGAAATATCCCCAAGCAAAATAAGCTTCTTCTTACTTCTAGTAATAGCCGTATAATAAAGTTTCCTATAAAGCATTTTATAAAAACTCTTCACAACAGGAATCACTACAACATCAAATTCACTTCCCTGTGCCTTATGAATACTAATAGCATATCCTAATTTAAATTTATGAAAATTGCTAGGAGTAAATTTCACCTGATTGAAATCGAAATCAATAACAATCTCTTTATTATTAATACTAGATATCACACCAATATCTCCATTAAATATCTTCTCTTCTGGCATGTTAACTAATTGTAAAACTTTATCCTTCTCCCTATAAATAGTATCCCCTATTAAAATTTCTTTTTTATTTTTATCTTTAGGATTAAAAATATCCTGAAGAATCTTATTTAAATGATCAATCCCATTGACTCCTTTGTACATTGGTACTAATACCTGAAAATCATGATAATCATAATCCTTAAACTGCCTAGCAACATCTTTAATCGACTCCACTACAGAATCAGAAGTTTGAATAAATTCTAAATCATCACCAACATTAAATAGCTCCTCATCTAAAACCCCACGATTAACATCATAAGCTAAAGTAATAATATTGGAATCCATCCCTTGTCTATAAAGCATTTTTAAACTAACAACATTCAGCTTATCCGACTCAATAAAATCCTTTAAAAGTTGTCCAGGTCCAACACTAGGTAATTGATGGTAATCTCCTACCATAATAATTCTAGTATCTAGTTTAAGCCCTTTTAACAAACTATGAAACAGTAAAACATCGACCATACTAGCTTCATCGATAATAACTACTTTAGCATCACTTTTATTGTACTCATTCACAGCAAACTTATCCATCTCTTTATTCCATTTAAGAAAACTATGAATAGTAGAAGCAGGAAGCAATGTTTTCTCTGTTAATCTTTTACTAGCTCTACCAGTAGGTGCTAATAAAACAATCTCATTCAATAAATCTTCATAGGATAACTGATGAACTTCTTTATAAAGATCGATAATAGAAGAAACAATGGTAGTCTTTCCAGTTCCTGGGCCACCAGTAATAATTAAAAAGTTTTTAAGTATAGAATCTTTAATAGCCTCTAATTGTTCATTATTATAAACAATATTTTTATCTTGTTCTATTTTCTTTATGACCTCATCAATATCTCTAACCAAAAAATCTTCTTTATTAGATAAATATTTAATTCTTTTTACTATATTCTCTTCTGCTTCCCACATCGAAATCAAAAAATATCGATCATTTTCTTTGACAACTTTAATATCTAAAATAAGTTCATTTAAATCCGCTATAAAATCTTCTTCAGTAATACTATTTCCCAAGAACATAACCGTATACTTATAAATATCATCCAGTCTTAAATAACTATGTCCCAACATATTACATAACTCTTCCATAGTATAAATAATAGCAGCTTTTACTCTTCTTTTATCACATCTTTCATAATTTTGTTTCAATGCAATTGCATCTACTTTTTTAAAAGTAATTTCTTTGATATCTTCTATTAATTTATACAAATTATCTTGAATAACATGATTGGTATTTGTCTTATACTTATGATAGATAAGCATACTATCACGAGTTAAAAATCCCAATTCATTAAGACTCAATATCACACGATAACTAGACTCATACTCTATCAAAGTATGATAAAGTGTATCGATTTGTTTCTTTGTAATTTGTGGTATCAACAATAAATTATCAGGGTGCTCGATAATAATTTTCAAAGCATCCGTTCCTAAAACATCGACAATTTTTTGGGCCGTTTTCTCACCAATCCCCCTAAATGTTCCACTAGATAAAAATTCGACAATAGAATCTTTTTCTTCTGGCACAGCTCTATCGTATAACTCGACACTAAATTGTTCTCCATATTTAGGGTGAGATACAATATTCCCATAAAAATAATAAGTATCTGTATCATTTAATTCATGAAAATAACCAGTAAAAGATATCGATTGATTTACCAAAGCTTCATATTGGGAAGAAGCATCTTTTATCTTAAAAATACCAACTGTATAACCATTATCATTTTGATAGATAATTTTTTTTACATTTCCCTTTATATACTCGTTCATAATACACCTCAAGAACTATAACTAAGAACATTATAACACAAAGAAAATAAATTCCCTAATAAATTATGAATTACTAATACAAGACTTCTTATAAATGTTGAACTTGATTTTACAGTAAAATATGCTTAGTATCTTAGAACTTATACTGAATCTACTACACATAAACAATCCCAATATAATAATCAGGACATATGTAGTAGCATTTTTCACTTTATTTAATAAACTATATTAGAAAAAGGAGGAATGAATATGTATTACTATGGT
>CASFCU010000079.1 GCA_949293285.1 uncultured bacterium | reverse complement strand
ACTTTAAATCCACCAACATTATATCTAGGATTTTCTTCATCACTAGTATTTCTCTTTAATATCTTATTCATTTCAATTATCATATTTTTAGTTAATAACTTATCCACATTATCTAACATATAGTCAAATAATTTAAAATGATTTTTAGATTCAGTTAAATCATCTAATTTTATCAAATCATCACTTTTAGGAATAAAAGAAGATGTATCGAATATTGCTTCCGTCTGTTCACTAGTTAATCTGCTACCTTCAATTTTATTGGAATTATAAGCAAAATTAACTTGTGAATAATGATATATATTACCTTTAAATTTAGATTCTTTTTGTTTAATTAATTCGTTTTTAATTTTCTTTATATCCATATTACATATCCTCCAATGAAATATTAATGCCATTTTCACAATGCTTATAGAATTCTAAAACATTTAGATGATATTTTGGTTTCTTATAATGATATATAAAAAGATTATTTTTATTATAATTATTATTTAGTTCATATTTAATAAATTTATCTTGAATATCTAATAATAATTCTTTTAGTGTTTTATATTCATGAATTCCTCTAAATCTTTGCCATGAATGTTCAAACCAATAATATTTGTTGTTTTTTTCAAAAGTTAAAAATGTATGAGTAGGAGCTTTATCATCATCATAATGAACTATAAAATAAGTTTTAATATTCCAAGTATTTCCTTTAAAATAATATCTTTCTAGTTCTACCTGATCCCAGCATACACCAACTTTATTTTTTATAATTTCTTTAGGACTTTGTAAAATATAATTGTCTGAATAAGATTCATCCACTACATAATGTTTAATACCTTGTTTATCTACCCAACCATATTCTATATTTTCCATTAAATCCATAATTTCAAATTCATTATAATAATCCCAGATATTAAGCTGTCCTTTTGCTTTTATAAATTTTATAGGTTCAATACTATCTAGTATCCAAGCATACCTGCCTTCTTTATATTCACCACAAATGTATTCCTGATAATTATTTTTCTTCATATTTTCTACATATTCTTTAGCCATATATATACAATCAACCAATTTACATTTGCAAATAATATTCCCAAAATTCATATCTTTATTATCAACTAAAGACATTAACTCTTTATCTTCTAAATCCTTTTTAGATATTTTAGCAATGCTTGCATGAATATATAATTCTCCTCTATAATTTGTTTTCCAACTTCTTGTTTCAATTCGTTTCTTTTTCTCGTATATCAAAGTTGCAAAAGGTTCTGTTAAACTTAATACTTTCATTTAAATCACCTATAGATATTATATCATACAAAAAGACATTTCTTATCAAAATGCCTTTAAATTTGTACCTACTTATTTCTTAATATATTTGGTATATCATAAATTGTCACACTTGTGGTACTTCATGCATGATTGTTCTATTTACGATACGTTCTTGCATAGGCTCGATGATTGGTTGTTGCGTCATTCCTGGCATTACATTACCTTGTGCCATATTCATTCCCTGATTATTCATCATGTTCACATCAATATCCATACTTATTTCATTATCACCTGTAAAGTTTTGATTAAAAGTATTCTGTCTTTGACATTCTGAACCATTAAACATTTATTATTCCTCCTATCTAGTCTATCATATGAAAATTTACTAGATAAGTATATTTTAATTGCCTATTGATATTTTTTCTTTTTCACTGAATACTTTTTCAATACCTTTTTTGCTTTGAAATCATACTCTATAATAGTACATTGCTTATTTTTTTCCTTATTTTTTTTGAAAGTAGTATCTTCCTCTTTTTCCATATCATATGGATCAACTATAACACTATATCGAAACAGTTCTTGAATATACCATGTCATATGTGCAATATATTTTTTCTCATAAATACTAGATTTATTATCAAGATATAGTGATGGTTCTGTTTTCCCTAAGTTATTATCAAAAGAAGTATCCTCACGATGATTAGGATTAAAATTATTATCATATCTCTCAAAAATATCTAATAATCCCAATTTTGTGATTATATTTTTTAAAATTTCTTGATAATCCATTATAGAAAGAGGCATATTGTTGCTTGCATAATTGTACATCTCATCATATACCATATCTATTTTTTCTCTATTTACTCTATTTGTATAGTTATGCCAATTCTTTTTAATATAGCTAATTTTTTTATCATATTCTTTCAATAACCATAAATTTCTGGAAATATAATTTGAAAGAAAAGGATCTAAAGAATCAATATAAGATAATAAAAAATTAGTGACTCCTCTTTTTTCCAGCTCAGAAAAGTCCGAAAAATTAATATGAAGTAATTCTTCTATGTTGTTAGAATACGTATCGTAGAAGATTTCACCAATCATAATTCTTGCTATGTAATCCAAAATCACTTTACTTTGTGTTATCTTACTAAATAAATAAAAACCTTTCCCCAAATCCTCATATTCCACTGATAATTGCTCGAAGTTAAACATAAGTGACATATAAGAACAATAAGCATTAAATTTATATTGTTCTAGTTCTGAATCTTTTGTTTCGTCAAATATATTAGACATCAAGATATTCAGTTCCATTTCTTCTAGAAAGTTATTATTATTTTTTATATAATTATCAACTATTTCCATAATAAAAAGATTGTCCGTCCTGAACATAGATATTAAAAACTTCACAAAATCATAATCATTTTTTACATCTTCAGAACATAGTCTATACATTTTCTTGTCTCTTGTTAGCCTTATAACATCAGCCATAAAAAGAGGATCATTTTCTAAAGATTCTACGTCACAAGGTAACTCATTTGCGTTTATATAGTCAAAAATATATTTTTTATTATCATTTTTATCATTCATTACAATCTCCCCCACACATGCAAGATGTATTATAATAGGATAATTTTGCAATGTCAATTTTTATCAGTTGTTATTTAAAGTTTATATAAAAACCTCGTTTTTCTTTCTAAAAACAAGGTTCGTATTCTTCCTATACTTTGTTTATTTTCTATACACCCATAGTTAATGTTTCTGGCAAAGTACTACCACCATCTATAACGATGCCTTGGGCTGTTATATAACTAGATTCATCGGATGCTAAAAATGCTGTTAATTCCCCTAATTCTTCAATAGTACCCAAACGTTTCATAGGAATTGCTTGAGCAATACCATCAATTACACTTTCAGGATTCGTGCTGTTGGTGTCCATAGCCATTTTATCTACCATAGGTGTTCTTATATAACCCGGCATAATAGCATTTACTCTAATGCCATCGTCTACTAATTCTCTTGCTAATGCTTTAGTAAATCCCAATATAGCAGCCTTAGTTGTAGCATAAGCTGTCTCCCCACTGTCTGCTACTAATGGTCCTGTTACACTAGATAAATTAACGATAGATGCATTTTTATCTTTCATATAAGTTACTGCGGCCTTGGTCACGTTCCATGTACCTTTGATATTAATATCCAAATGAAAATCCCTCAATTCATCTTCCATAGTTTCGAATTTTTCAAGTTTACAAACACCGGCATTATTGACTAAAATGTCAATACCATTATATTGCTGTGCTACTTCCTTTATTATTTTAGATACCTTTTCCATATTCCTTATGTCTACTTGATAGCCTTCTATGTCGTTACCATCTTTTTTTAGTGATTCAACAGTATTTTCTAATGAAGAATCATAATCCAAAATTATAACTTTTGCACCATATTTTAAAAATGTTTTAACAATTCCTAGTCCATTTCCCATGGCACCACCAGTTACAATTGCCACTTTATTTTCTAATTTTCTCATTTTTACTCCTTTTTATTCTTGTGAACTTGCCGAAATTTCTTCTATTGTTTTTTTATTTTCTTGTAATAATGCACCGCTTGTCCATGAAGAGGTTAAACCATAATCGATATAAACTAATTGTCCTGACATATAAGAGCAAATATCACTTCCTATTACTACCATAGGATACCCCATGTCTTTAGGTTCTGCTGCATATCCATTCCAACTTTTTAAGAATATATTTTCTATCATTTTTGCCCCTTCTTCGGCATTGCCTGTTGGGCTAGTTGACTTATTAAAGTCATCAGTTAATCCAGTTGTCGTATCTCCTGGATTTATGGCATTTATTCTTATTTTCCTATCGATAAATGATTTATCCATACATTTATAGGTGACATAAGATAGTAGACATTGTTTAGAGAATACATATGCACTTTGTATCAATTCTGGATGTTGATCATACCATTTCATAGCATCTTCCCATGTAGGCAAATCTATTAATTCTACTGCGGTTTTATATATATTTTGCCAACCAAATCCTCCTACTGAGGATATGTATGTAACTGATCCATGATCTACTATTCTATCTAGCAATTGCTCTGTCATATATTTTTGTCCATAAAAATTTACCTTTTGTACTAGCAATTCTCTTCCAGGAAATTGTGCAATACCATGGCATAAAAATAGTGCATCTATTTTTTCTGGTAAGTCTTTTACTACTCTATCAATTTCTTCTTTTTTACTTAAGTCTGCTTGTATTTTTTTTGTAACTGGTAAGTCAATTGGATTGATATCTATTGCATAAACATTTGCTCCTAATTCTAATAAAAGTTCTGCAGCAGATTTACTCATTCCAGAAGCTGCTCCCGTAATTACTACATTTTTACCAATGTACCCAAATAATTGTTTTAAATCCATTTATTTTCCCTCCTATTTTATATTTTACAAATTTTTATATTGTCATTCAAGATATGTTACTTTTTTTTACGTTTTATAGTACTTTTCTTGACATTTTTTTCAACAGGATTGACATGGATTACCGTTAAATATATTTCCTTCATTTTTGTTGAGATTTCTTTTTCTAATTTATTTGCTATGTCATGACTTTTAAATGTAGACATATTCCCGTCAACACAAATGGTGAATGATATTTGATATTGATATCCTACAGGAGTCGAATTAAAATGAATTACATTTTCTATTTCTTTGTGTTCATTTATGATTTCAAATACTTTGTTTTTGGTTTCGATTCCTACAGATTTATCCATTAGTATATCATAACTTTCTTTAAAGATATGAATAGAGGTTATCAGTATCCAAAGAGCAATTCCTATTCCCACTATTCCATCAAAAAAGTATATATTATTTATGGCAAATAAAGTGGATAATAAATTAAATAATGTTATAATACAATCATTTCTGTGATCTTTAGAGTTTGCTTTTAATAATAGGTTGTTGTATTTTTTAGATACTTTATTTGTATAAACGAAAAGGCAAAACTTTACTATTATTGTTATCATACAAACAATTACTAACCAAATGGAGAAAGTATACTTATTTTGTTCTATAATGGATAAGAAAGAATCTTTAAAAACGCTAAATGCCATTAATAACATAACAATACTAATTAGCATAGAATATATATACTCAGCTTTTCCATGTCCTAAGTTATGATCATCATCAGAAGGTTCACTAGCAATTTTATTTCCGATAAATGTCATTATTGAAGCAATGATATCCGTGGCACTATTAAATGCATCCGCTAGCATGGCCTGACTACCAGAGATTACTCCAATGATAGATTTTATAATAAGAAGAAAAGCATTACAAGTTATCCCTAAAATGCTTGCCAGTTTTACTTTTTTAAATCTTTCCATATTATACCTCAGTTTTTATTTATTTAAGTAATTACTGCAAATGATTAAAAATTGTCAAATCACGTATCAATATAATTATGAGTAGTTAATATATTTTTTACACATGTTCTATATTAGTGTAGTCTGATATTTCTTTGTTTGTGGTTACAATATCATGATTATTTAACTCGTGTATGTTTTTATGACCAGTAATTCTTGCAAATGTTTTTAATTCATTATTTATGACCGTTAAATAATTAGTTAATCTTTGTGCTGAAATATCGATATTTAATCTTTTTTCCAAGGACTCATCTTGTGTTGCTACTCCTGTCGGACATTTTCCTGTTTGACAAATTCTATATTGTTGACAGGCAATTGCCATCATAGCTGCGGTACCGATTGCTACAGCGTTAGCACCCATAGCAATTGCTTTTGCAATATCACTTGATAGTCTAAAGCCTCCCGTAATCACTAAGTCTATGTCCAAATTATGATTCGTTAAAAATTTTTTTGCTCTATATAAAGCATATATTGTTGGAACTGTTGTTGCATCTTTTATAAATTTGGGACTAGCACCGGTTGAACCTCCACGTCCGTCAATCGTGATGAAATCAGGATTAGCATAGGTAATATATTCTAAGTCTGATTCAATTCTTCCGGCAGCTATTTTGATTCCTATTGGTCTTCCATCACTTCTTTTTCGTAGCTCGGATACAAAGTTTTTTAAATCTTCTTTCGAATGGATATTAGGAAATTTCGGTGGGCTTATAATGTCTTCATTCTCTTTTTTATTTCTAATTCTTGCAATTTCTTTTGTTACTTTGGAAGCGGGTAGATGTCCTCCCATTCCAGGTTTTGTGCCTTGACCAATTTTTATTTCTATGGCATCACTAGATTTTAAATTTTCATCTGTGACACTATACATATTTGGTATTATTTCAAAAATATATTTATATGCGTTTTCTTTTTCTTCTTCAAGAATTCCCCCCTCACCACTACACGTAGCAGTTTTTACGTTAGCACTTCCTTTAGAAAGAGAAATCTTTGCACTTTTAGACAATGCTCCGAATGACATATGTGTTATATAAACCGGAGTGTCTATTACCATTGGTTTTTTGGCGTTTTTGCCAATAATAGTTTTTAAAGAAACTTCCTCTGTTTCTGATAATGGTGCTAGTTGATTACCAAGAATTAAAATATCATCCCAGGATAAAACTTTCTTCAATGTTCCCATAGCTGATATGATACTTTTCCCTGTTTTAGCCATTTCATGTATATCACTCATATCCTTTTCTTTTTCATCTGATGCTCTTTCATATTCTTTTAGATAATCTTCTACCGTATTCCATTCTTTCTTTTCTTCTTCGTCTTCTTTTATTTCTTCAAATAAATACTTAGGAGCTCCACACATTGGACAAGTCCAATCTTCTGGTAAATCTTCAAATTTGATTTTTTCTTTTTTCTCATCATAAATATAACCACATATGGTACAACGATATTTTTTCATTTTTTCTCGTATAATCAATCTTATAGAAATATTAATCTATTTGATTGATCCCTTTCTATTTATATTTTTTTGTTTATTATACTTCTAGGAGTATAATAAATTTTGCACTGTGGATTTGTTCCTATTTTTTTACGGCCACTTTATGGACTGGTTAAAGGAGACTCAGACCACAGATTTTTAATTTAATTGTTAATTAGTTAGTTAACACGATAGTTTTACTATTGATGTTTTATTAAGTTACGAGATTACATGATTAGAAATTCTGTGTC
>CASFCU010000078.1 GCA_949293285.1 uncultured bacterium | reverse complement strand
CAAAAACAAGTGCAATTTTTTTCTTGTTTTACGAATTTACTTAGTATATAATATAATGGAAATATGGAGGTAAAAATGGCAAAGAATAAAAATGCAAAAGAAGTAATAGTAAAAATAGAAGGGGATGACTGGAAAAAAGCTTTAAATAAGGCCTTTAATGAAAAAGTAAAAAATCTAACAGTAGCAGGTTTTAGAAAAGGTAAAGTTCCACGTGATATATATGAAAAAAAATACGGTAAAGAAAGTCTTTATTTGCCAGCAAGTGATTATGTAATTGAAAAAGCTTATAAAAAGGCATTAGAAGATTCACAACTAGTTCCAGTAGTACAACCAAAATTAGATGTTAAAAGTGTTGATGATAACGGAATAGAGTTCACCTTTCAGTTCATAACAAAACCAGAAATAAAAATTAAAAAATATAAAGGATTAAATATTAAAGAAGAAAAAGTAGAAGTTACAAAAGAAGAAATAGACCATGAAATAGGGCATCTTTTAGAAAAATATACAGAAACCAAAACTAAAGAAACTGGAGATATCGAAACTGGAAATATTGCCGTAATCGATTTTGAAGGTTTTAAAGATAAAGTACCATTTGATGGTGGAAAAGCAGAAAACTATGAATTAGAGATAGGAAGTAATACCTTTATACCTGGTTTTGAAGAGCAATTGCTAGGAATGAAACAAAACGAAGAAAAAGAAATCGAAGTGGTATTTCCAAAGGATTATCCTCATGATGAACTAAAAGGTCAAAAAGCAACGTTTAATGTAAAAGTAAATGAAATAAAAGAAAAAATTCAAAGGGAATTCGATAAGGAATTGTTTGAAGATTTGGCAATTGATGGAGTAGATTCTAAAGAAAAATTAGAAAAACACATAGAAGAATCCATTAAAGCACATAAAGAAATGGAACAGGAAAACAAGTATGTAGATACTCTTTTAGAAGCTATTGCTAAAAATGTAGAAGTGGATATTCCAGAAGAAATGGTAGAAGAAGAAATCGATAGATTAATCAAAAGATATGAAGAACAATTAAGAATGCAAGGAATGTCTATTGAAATGTATTATGAATTTACCAAAACAACAGAGAAAGATTTAAGAGCAAATATGGAAAAAGAGGCTTACAATCATGTACTATATAGACTTATGTTAGAAGAAATTGCAAACCTAGAAAAAGTAGAAATATCAAAAGAAGATGCTGAAAAAGAAGCTGAAGAACTTGCTAAAAAATATCATATGGAGAAAAAAGAATTCCTAAATGTATTTGGAGGCTTAGAAATGGTTCAATACGATTTAGAAATAAGAAAAGTAATCGAACTATTGAAAGAGTACAATAAGTAAAAATAAAAGTTCATTAAGAACTTTTTTTTTATAAATATTTATGGTATATTATTAACAGAATAGAGGGTGCTTTTATGGAAGAACAAAAAATAATAGAAGAAGGTTTGAAAAAAAACACAAAACAAGACATTCTTTGCTATATAGGAATGGCAATCTTTTTTATCATGATTTTTATACCACCTATATTTAGAATAACCTTTGCAGATAGCAAAAAAGAAACAAGCAAAGTAGAAGTAGTATATTTGAATTTATCCTGTCAAAAAGCAGTATATCGTGGTGGAAAGAAGATAGCAACTACTATCAATAATTCATATAAGGATAGTATTCTTCAAACGTCTGTAATGACATATGAGTATGAAAGAGATGATGATGGTGAAATATCAGAAGTAAATGAATTTTTAGCACTAGAATATCCTGAAATTAAAAGTGAGAAATTAGATAATGGGTATAGATTTACTTTTGATTATACGAATGGTAATTTGTTAAATAAGGAAGAATTGAGTGAATATAATTCACCAGCACCAGCACAAATGAACTATTATAGAACACAACAAGGATACACTTGTGAAACACAATCAGAAATCAAACTAGAAGAAAGGAAGTAGTATGGAATTAACAAGAAATATAAATCAATACATATTTAGAGGATACGATATCAGAGGTGTTTATCCGACAGACTTAAACAGTGATGTAGCATATACGATTGGTAAAAGTTTTGGAACGTATGTGAAACATCTCGGAAAAACAAAAGCCGTTATTGGCATGGATAACAGATATTCCTCTTTAGAATTAAAAGAATCCTTAGTACAAGGTATCATCAGTACAGGAATAGATGTCATTGATTTAGGATTAGTAACAACTCCAATGTATTACTATGCTTGTATAAAATTAAATAACCCTACAGGAGTGATGGTAACTGCAAGTCATAATCCCAAAGATGATAATGGATTTAAATTTGCTTTTGATGAAAGAGGAAATGCTAGAGGGAAAATGATCGAGGAGTTTAAAGACTTTACTTTCAAACAAGATTTTGAAGATGGAATAGGGAAAATTTCTTATTATGATATCAGAAATGATTATATAGAATTATTTAAACAAAGTCTTGATTTTGGAAAAAGAAAAATAAAAGTAGTAATAGATCCCGGGAATGGGACCACATCTATCATTGCCAAAGAGTTATATGAAATGTTTCCGTTAGATTTAGAAGTAATTTTTGGAGATAGTAATCCCGATTTTCCTAATCATCATCCCGATCCATGTGTTGAAAAAAACCTAGAATCATTAAAAAAGAAAGTAATAGAAAAAAACGCAGATTTAGGTTTAGCCTTTGATGGAGATGGAGATCGATTAGGAGTAATTGATGAACAAGGTCATTATATAGCAACGGATAAATACATGATAATCATAATACGAGATATTGTTGATAAAGTTGCTAAAAAAGAATTTTTATATGATGTAAAATGTTCAAAATCATTAAGTGATGAAATAGAAAAATTAAATGCCAGAGGAATTTGTTATCGAACTGGTAATTCTTACACAAAAGCCAAGGTAAAAGAAGAGAATTTACCATTTGGTGGAGAACTGTCTGGTCACGTTTATTTTAATGACAAGTGGCCATGTTTTGATTCGGGATTATATGCCGGATTAAGATTAATCGAAATATTATCGAAAACAGATAAAAAAGTAAGTAATTTACTAGATGGGATAAATCATTACTACTCTACGGAAGAGTTAAAATTTAAATCAAGTGACGATAAGAAATTCTTGATAGTAGATAAAATAAAAGAGTATTGCTTAAAAAAAGGATATCAGATACTAGCAATAGATGGAGTAAGAGTAACTTTCGATTATGGTTGGGCCCTAGTAAGAGCAAGTAATACAGGACCTAATATAACGGCAAGATTTGAAGCTAAAACTTTTGAACAATTAGAACAATTACAAACAGAGTTTATTGATTTAATCAAAGAATATAACGTGTAAGAGTAAAATGAAAGAGCACAATGAATAAAATAGAATTTTTGTACCTCCTTTATAACAAAGGATAAACTTTATGAAAAGAAGTGATTGCAATAGCAATGTAGTGGAAAAAAGATAAGTACCAAAAAATATAAGTATAACACATTATATTCTTTTTATCATATGGAAAGAATTATAAAAACATTTTAAGTAAATTCCATAATAAAAATTTACAAAATAAATAAAATATAGTATAATTTAAAACTGTCAATGAATATGAAATGTGAGGTATAAATGGAAAAAGGAATAATAAGATTATATGATGAAGAAAGTAAAGAAAAATTAAATCAAGATAGTATGGTGAAATGTTTTAAAGAAGACTTAGAAATTCATCGTATCTGCCTGATGAATTTAAGGATTAACTATAGTACGGCCTTTCGAAGATTACTTCACCCGATAAAGACAATAAGAATAAAAAGACAACTAAAAAGAGTATTAGAAACAGAAAGCAAATTGAATGAATTGTTAGATTCTAGTTTAGTGATGCATTTTGATGAGGAAAGTGGAGTTTTAGAAGAAGACTTAGAGAATGCTTCTAGATATTACAAACCAAAGCATGTCAAAAAGTTTATAAGAGAAAATAAATGGGTATTAGCGGAAAAAATACCAGAAAAATAAGATTATCATTCATTTTTAAAATTCTATTTCTAAAATATAAAATTTAAAAGAGGTGTAATAATGAGTGGACATTCAAAATGGGCAACCATCCATAGAAAAAAAGGTGAGCTAGATGCTGCACGTGGAAAAGTTTTTCAAAAAATAGCCAAAGAAATTTATGTAGCAGCAAGAGGGACAAATGGAGATCCAGATTCCAATCCTGGATTACGTGCTGTAATAGAAAAAGCAAGGGGAAACAACATGCCAAAGGATAATATCCAAAAGGCAATAGACAAAGCAGTTGGAAACAATGGCACAGAAAACTATGAACAAGTTCGTTATGAAGGATATGGTCCGGGTGGTGTAGCAATGATGATTGACTGCTTAACGGATAACAGAAATAGAACTGCCATGTTAGTAAGAAGTACTCTTACTAAAAAAGGTGGAAATTTAGGAACAGATGGCTCTGTATCTTATCTTTTTGAAAGAAAAGGTGTTATTGTAATAGATAAAACTTTAGATGAAGATACGGTTATGATGACAGCTTTAGATAATGGAGCAGAAGATATTATCGTAAATGATGATAACTATGAAATATATACTCTTCCAGAGTCCTTCCTTAAAGTAAAAGACTCACTAGAAGCTTTAGGCATAAAAGAATTTATCACGAGTGAAATTACTTTTATAGCTAAAAACTCGATAGAATTAGAAGAAGAGGTAACCGAAAAAGTAATGGAGTTAGCTTTGCAGTTAGAAGATCTAGATGATGTACAAAATGTATATCATAACTTGAGTATATAACGGAGGATAAATGAATATAGCCATACTGGGAACAGGTGCTTATGGAATTGCTTTAGCACTGATGTTTCATAAAAAAAATAACAGGATAAAGATGTGGACAAAATTTGAAGAAGAAAAAGATAGTATAATCCAGCATAAAGAGAATCAAAAAGTACTACCGAATGTAAAAATTCCCGATGACATCATAATATCCAATGATTTTGGAAAAGTAGTTCAAGATGCTAACTTAATAGTAATTGCCCTCCCAGCAGCATTTGTAGATGATGTAAGTATGGAATTAAAACATTACATAACAAAAAATCAGCATGTATTACTTGCTTCTAAAGGAATAGACCGTGATAGTTGTCTTTTTGTATCTGATATTTTTACTCGTCATGTAAAAACCAAAAAATATGCTGTTCTTTCTGGACCATCATTTGCTATCGATATGGTAACAAATTGTCCAATAGGACTAACAATTGCCAGTACGAATCCAACTACGTCTAATCTAGTAAAAAAAACATTAGAAAATGATTCATTGAAATTGAGAAAAACAACGGATGTAATTGGTGTTGAAATATGTGGTTCTATTAAAAACGTAATTGCTATAGCAGCAGGAATACTAGCTGGTATGGGATATCCTGAATCGACACAGGCTATGTTTATAACGGAATCACTTCATGATATAAAAGAACTAATAAACAAATTAGGTGGAGAAAAAAAGACGATATTGTCCTTTGCTGGATTTGGAGATTTACTTTTAACCGCTACTAGTAAAAAAAGTAGAAATTTTACATACGGGTATATGCTTGGGAAAAAACAGTCCAAAGAGTCTATCGATCATTATGTAAAAACTACAACAATCGAGGGATTGTATACAATTCAGTCAATATATAAATTGTTGAAAAACAAAAAAGTAAAAATTCCAATTATAAATTTAATATACGATATTATTGAGAATAGAAAAAAAGTAGAAGCACTTCCACAATTTTTGATAGAGAAAAAATAGTATGACTATGCTTATGTCTACTTTTATCTTAGACTTCAGGTATTAGAAAGAGGTCTTTTTTTATTGTAGAAGAGATTAGAATAGAAATTTTACTTTTAGTTAACCTATTAACGTTGGAAGGATTAAGAAAATATATGATAAATGACTGTAGAAAAGACAAAGCAAAACTACGGCAAACGGTATTGGATCTTAAGCCCATGAAGAAGTAGGGATACCTAGTTTAATTTCATCTGACAAAATATGTTATACTAATTTGAAGGATTCAAAACATGTTCAAAACATGTTAAAGTAAAAATATTTACATATTTGAATTATTACTATATAATATATTCAGCGTTGAAAGAAAGTAGGATTTGGTATGAGAGAGTTTACAGAACAAGAATTAGTAAGAAGAGAAAAGCTTAACTTTTTAAGAGAAAAAGGAATTGATCCTTTTGGTGAAAAATTCAATATTACTGTTACTACAAAAGAGTTAAAAGAAAATTTTGAAAACAGTACAATAGAAGACTTAGAAAAACTAAATAAACATGTATCGATAGCTGGTAGAATCATGACAAAACGTGGAAAAGGGAAAGCTGGATTTATAAACTTACAAGATAAATACGGACAAATTCAAATTTACGTAAAATTAGATAACATTGGTGAAGAAGCGTATTCTATTTTTGACAAATCAGACTTAGGAGATATTGTGGGAATAGAGGGAACCGTAATGCGTACTCACATGGGAGAATTAAGTATTAGAGCTGAAAAATTTACTCATTTGGTAAAAGCATTAAGACCACTACCTGACAAATTCCACGGTTTAGTGGACGTAGAAGAAAGGTTTAGAAGAAGATATGTAGACTTGATTGTAAACGAAGAATCTCGTCGTATTGCCTTCACAAGACCGAAAATTATTAGAGCTATTCAACATTATTTAGATAATCTTGGTTATACAGAAGTAGAAACTCCAGTATTAGGAACTATTTTAGGAGGAGCAAATGCTAGGCCATTCATCACTCATCATAATACTCTAGACATAGATATGTATTTAAGAATAGCTACTGAACTTTCTTTAAAAAGATTAATTGTTGGTGGCATGGATGCTGTGTATGAGATAGGACGACTATTTAGAAATGAAGGAATGGATAAAAATCATAATCCCGAGTTTACAACCATAGAAGTATATAAAGCCTATACGGATTTAGAAGGAATGATGGACCTAACAGAAGGAATCATCAGTGCCGTAGCATTAGAAGTATTAAAAACTTACGATATTGTATGGAAAGGGCATAATATTTCACTAGCTCCAAAATTTAAGAGATTGCACATGGTAGAAGGAATTAAAAATGTTACCGGAATTGATTTCTTTACTATTAAGACATTTGAAGAAGCAAAGAAGCTAGCAGAGGAACATGGTATAGAAGTAGAAGCTCATTTTGGATATGGACATATCGTAAATGCTTTCTTTGAAAAGTATGTAGAACAGACCATCATACAACCAACTTTTGTATTTGGTCATCCTGTAGAAATATCACCACTAGCTAAAAAAGATCCAAATGATGAAAGGTTTACTCAGAGATTTGAACTTTTTATTGCTGGTAGTGAATATGCCAATGCCTTCACTGAACTGAATGATCCAATTGATCAATATGAAAGATTTGAAAACCAGTTGAAAGAAAAAGAATTAGGAAATGAAGAAGCTACCGAGATGGACATGGACTACATAGAAGCTTTAGAGTATGGAATGCCTCCAACTGGTGGAATGGGAATGGGAATCGACAGATTAGTAATGTTAATTACAAATTGTGAAACGATAAGAGAAGTAATTCTTTTCCCAACAATGAAATTAAAATAATGATAATTCTAAATTCATATTTACAAGTGACTGTAAATATGAATTTTATTTGCAATAAAATAAAGTCAAAAAGTAAAAAAATATTAAAAAAAATCCCATATTTTTAAACAATTAAACCACAATTCTGACACACTTATTTAGTATACTAATATCATGAAAGGAGGAAATTATATAGAAATAAAAATTATAGGAGTAAATTGTAGTAATGGAATGAAATTATCAAAAATGGTGTCTCGTGCCATAGAGGAGGTAAATATAGATAATATAAAAGTAGAGGAGGTAGATGTTATCGGTCAAAAAAAATATGGTATTTCTAACGTACCAGGATTAGTAATTAATGGTAAAAAAATAAGTGAAGGTAAAGTACTATCCGTACGTGAAATAAAAAAATTACTTCTTGCTTAAAAAAAAGAGCCTATTCCCTATAAGGAATGAGCTCTTTTATCTTATTGTGATGACACCTTGATCAGTATCTATACTATTGACATTATAAAGTAACAAGGCATTTTTAATATCATTATCTTTAATATAATCTGTAATAGGCATATTATAATATCTAGGATCAATCACATGTATTTTTTCGTAATGATTAGCTAGTATTGGTATAAAACTATTAGCATAGCTATCTTTAATAATCAATAACTCTTTACCATTGTTTACATTATGATTCGTAATCTTAATGAATGGATGATTATTATCTAAAAAGTAAGAATATTTATCTTTTTTTGTCAAATAATCCTCATTATAAAGACTATTCGTAATTTTATCTAAATACTCAACTGTAAAATTGCTATTTTCTAGTTGAAATGAATATATGGTATCTTTATCATTAGCACCATAAAAAACTTTAGAATAAAGAGTACCTAAGAAATCATCACTTACTAATTCTATATGAAAATCTTCTATTTCTAATGGCGTAATATTATTTTCTTCACAATATCTTCTATAGGCAAAATAAGCCCCATAAGTAGTCCAATGATGATCTGTTCTATAAAATAATTGATAATTTTCTTTTTCTTCCATTAAAATATCAAAGATATCTATTCCTTTAATATTTAAATTTTTATAATAATAATCGATAACCTCTTTCTCACTATAATTAATATGATACCAAGGAAGTAATTCTTGATAAATACTAGTTGCAGTAGGTGATAATATCATCTGTATCTCGACATCTTTATTTTTTTCCTTAAATGTATTTAGAATATTTATGATTTTATCACTATTTTCTGGTCTAGCAAATTGTTGAATCAAAAAATGATCTTTAGCAATATAGACATCGTTTATGAACCGATTACCTAAATAATAGAAAACTTCTGTTTTAATCTCTACAAAACGGTCTCTTAACGGAAACTGATCATTAAAGTAGTTTTCTAATTTCTTAATATATTCTCCATTTAAAAATGAATCAATATGGAATGTAGGAAATGTTTCTAGATAACGAAATTCATTTTCTGAAAATGTTTTTTTAGGATTGATTATAAACCATCCAGAAAATGAAAGCACCAATATGGATATTGTAATTGCAATATATTTATTTATTTTTTCCATCAAATCACCTAAAATCTAAAATACAAGAATGGATTATAAGTATCACTTACTAAAAAGGAAATCACTATCATAAAAAGGAAAAGGAAACTTATAAAAATTCCTATATTATATATATTTTTATATCTTGCTTTTGCTATTTTTTCTTTTATAATTCTAGTAATAGGAGTAGAGAATATCATGGCTATAACAATGAATACTAAATAATTTTTTATAAAGAATAAAAAATCATTATCGATAAATCTTGTTTCAAAACCAAATAATCTTTTTGAATATTCCAAAAGTACGTTCATATCTTCAAATGCAAAAATTAACCATCCAATTAAGATCAAAAGAATACTATATAGATGCCTAAGAAAATTTGGCATTTTTTCTAAATATTTTTTTAACACAAACTTTTCTAGTATTAAAATAATTCCAAAATAGATTCCCCAGATGATAAAGTTCCAACTAGCACCATGCCACAGTCCAGTAAGCATCCAGACAATTAAAATATTTCTGATATTTTTTATCGTACTACATCTATTACCTCCTAGTGGAATATAAACATAATCTTTAAAAAAAGTAGAAAGAGAAATATGCCATCTTCTCCAAAATTCAGTAATACTTTTTGAAATATACGGATAATTGAAATTTTCTAAATAATGAAATCCCAACATTTTTCCCATACCGATAGCCATATCACTATATCCTGAAAAATCAAAATATATTTGAAATGCAAACGATAAAATCCCTAAAAACAAAGTCATGGAAGAAAAACTTGTAAAATCATTTAGAATACTAATCCATAGGAATCCTAGTGTATTAGCAATTAAAACTTTTTTAAATAATCCTTCTAAAAATCGTACTAGTCCATTAGAAAAATTATCTAGATTAATTTCTCTATTTTCCAATTCTTTATGTACAGTTTCATATCGAACAATAGGCCCTGCTATAAGCTGTGGAAACATACTGACATAAGTCATAAAATGAATAAAACTTTTCTCTGCTGGCACTTCTTTTCGGTAAACATCAATAGTATAACTCATAGTTTGAAATGTGAAAAAACTAATACCAATAGGTAAAGGTAAATTTAACAAAGGTATACTGGTATTAAAAATACTGTTAATACTTTCTATTAGAAAATCACTATATTTAAAGAAAGAGAGTAGTAGAAGGTTAACTATTACAGATTCTAATAGAATAAAATTCCGAATTCTTTTTTTCTCGTATTTTTCCAATAAACGTCCATTCACATAATCAAGAACAGAAGAGAAAACCATAAGCAAAATATAGACAGGTTCTCCCCAAGCATAAAATATCAAACTGAATATTAAAAGAATGACATTTTTTGCTTTAAAAGGAACTACATAATAAATAATTAAGAAAATTGGCAAAAAGAAAAAGATAAATGGAATGCTACTAAATACCATAATTTATCATTTCCTTAAGCTAAATTATTTGCCTTTATTGTATCAAATACTAATTCATTATCAGATGAGATAATATAAATTAAATAATCACCATATTCTTCTTCAAGACGGTTTTTAACTAGTTCATATTGATCTACAAGATAAATCTCCCATTGCTTTTCTAATTTCTCCATATAACTATTCATTTTTTCTTTAATTTCTTCTTTCTTACCATCCTTAGGTTTAATAATGATATAGCTATTAGATGAAGTAATCATCATAGGAGTCTTTATCAAATAATCTTCAACATCCTCTTTATTAATATCGAATTGATTGAATAACATCTCATCATTAATTTCTGATAAAGCTCCGAAAACATTTTCTCTACAATTTTTAATCTCTTCTAAAATTTCATCACTTTGATCAGCCATTACATATACCAAGTATCCCTGAACTTCTGTATAGCTTTTTTCTTTCGCTTTATTAGCAATTTTTTCATCTTGATTTTTCTCTAAAGATTCAAAATAGTGATCAATTTCTTTTTTTACATCTTCTTTCTTACCATCCTTAGGTTTTACAAGAAAATAAACATCCATATTACTTTCATTGATCCCAACACTATAATTTTCTATATTCTCATTAGTAAATCCAAATTTTTCTTCAAAATCATAATCATAAATTGCTTCTAAATTAGCAATTTTACTCTCTATCACTTGAGTAGCAGAAAATCTGTCAAATTGATTATTTTTTAAATTATCTAATTTATTAGACAAATCCTCTAAATTCAATGATACTTCTTTACTTGTACAACCCGTAATGAATACAAAAGAGCAAATAGTAACCAAACATAATAATAATTTCTTCATATTTTATCCTTTCTTTTCTTTTAAACAATTGACTTCCACAAACGTAACATAATAATCTCTTATTTTTAGAATTGTATTATTGTTTTTATTCTTATACACAGAAACATTATATAATTCATGATTCTCAATAATAGTCAATATTCCTTCTTTTTCTAGATTATCTGTATTACTCAAAATATTCGATTCTTGATAACATTTACCTTTATAAGTAAATTCTAACTTTTCACTACCAGTTTTTAAAGTTGCCAATTTAACTTCTGTAGTCTCATGAGAATTTAAAAAGATAACAAAAAGAAACGACAATGCCACTGGCAATAATTGATTGATGAAAGGAATGGTTCTTTTTTCTTTATTATTTAAGATATTATCAAGCATCATTTCTTTTTCTTTGACAGAAGGAGCAATCATGTTAAAAGACTCAATCATTTTTTTATTCTTCATAAATTTCCCCCTAAATCATCTTTTAATAAACTTCTTCCAATTTTTAAATATGTTCGAATAGTAGACTCGTTCTTTTTTAAAATTCTAGCTATTTCTCTACTGTTATATCCTTCATAATAATACATATAAATAGTTATTTTATATTTATCTGGTAATTTTAAAACCGAATTTAAAAGCTCAGTGTGAGGTGCTGTGCTTTCAAGATTTTCTTCAATAGAATGAATATTGATAATCTTTCTGTACCAATGCTTCAGTGAATTTTTACAAATATTGGACGCTGTAACAATTAACCAAGCCTTAATATGTTCATCATCATTGAATATTTTCCCAGATTCCAAAAATTTTACAAAAGTACTCTGAACCGCGTCTTCAGTATCACTTTTATTCTTATAATACATATAACATACTCGATATACAGTATCTACATACTTATTATATATGTCTATGAAATCTTCATTTTTGCTATCTTGAAGATTCATAGTACCACTCCTTTCATAGATAACACAATTGAATAAGTCAAAGTGTTGAAAAAAAATACAATTTTATTATAAAGTTGAAATGGAGAATAGACAAGTCATTTACTAGACTTGTTTTTCCTTTTGTGATATAATTTGCACTATGATTGATTAGTGGGTGTAGTAACATGAGAAAAAGAAATAAGATGAAGTCGATTTCTAATACTTTTAGAAATTTAAAAAAAACATGGAGCTTTGTAAAAGAAGAAAAAAGAAAACTAATCATATGCATAGTACTATCCGGACTTTTAAGCTTAATTGGGGCAATAACCCCCTTAGTATCTGCTAGACTTCTTTTAAATTTAACAGAGGGACTGTTAGATAAGTTATTTCGTATTGCCCTTTTCCTATTTATAATAGAAAATACAAGAAACATAATACACTTTATGTACAAGATTATCTTTAACAAATATATGATGAATGTGGTATCGATACTTCAATACAATATTGCCAAAGAAACTTTAAAATTAGAAACTTTCGAACTAGATAAAAAATCTTCTGGAGTATTCATCGATAGACTGAATAATGATTCTAGAGAAATCATTGATATATTCAGTTCACTTGGAGAAGCACTAATAGATGTACTTACTAACATAGGGATATTAATGGCAGTTTTCCTAGTAAATAAAATAGTATTCTTCTATTTTTTAATCACGATGATCATCATTTCT
This sequence comes from uncultured bacterium, assembly GCA_949293285.1. Classification (GTDB taxonomy): domain Bacteria; phylum Bacillota_I; class Bacilli_A; order RF39; family UBA660; genus RUG13868. The sequence goes on along the minus strand of CASFCU010000078.1, from coordinate 5,344 downwards.
CTATTAGAAAAAATCAGAATGAAGAAGTTCTTTGAAATCGACAAAAAAAGAAGAAAAATGCAAGAAAAAAATACCGGACTTGTCAGTGAACTAGTTAGAGGTATTAGGGATATTAAAGTTTTAAATGCCGAAGAAAATTTTCTTAATATTGCTAAAGAAAAGCTAGAAGCAGTAAATAATGAAAGATACAAAATGCAAAAATTAAGACATAGATATATCTTAATCATCGACACCATCAAAGATTTATCGAATTTATTATTTATAGTACTAGGAATTTATTTAGTTAATATAAATAATTTAGACCCAGCTAATTTTGTGATTCTTTATATGTATAAGGATAAAATAAGAGGATTTCTTAATCATGTCGTCACTATGGTTGAATTACTAAAGGAATTTAATGTCTCTTGTGATAGAGTATTCGAAATCATTGAGAATGAGAAATTTTCTAAAGAAAAATTTGGAAATAAGAAAATCAAAAAAATAAAAGGCAATTTTGAATTTAAAAATGTATCATTTTCTTATAAAGAGAAGTATCCGGTATTAAAAAACATAAATTTCAAAATTCCTTGCAATAAAACAACTTCGTTTGTAGGAAAGACCGGTAGTGGTAAAACCACGATATTTAGTCTCATGAATAAACTCTATACGATAAATGAGGGAGAAATTTTATTAGACGGAGTAAATATCAACGATCTAGATAAAAATTCTATCAGAGATAACATTTCCGTGATTACGCAAAACCCTTATATTTTTAATATGTCTATTAAAGATAATTTAAAAATAGCCAAAGAAAATATGACAGATGAAGAAATGGTAAAAGTTGCAAAAATTGCTTGTTTACATGATTTTGTTATGAAACTTCCGGAAAAATATGATACAGTTATTGGAGAGGGTGGTCATAGTTTATCCGGTGGAGAGCGTCAAAGACTAGCCATTGCAAGAGCTCTTCTCAAACAAAGTGGAATCATTCTTTTTGATGAAGCAACTAGTGCCTTAGATAATGAAACACAAGAAGAAATTCAAAAAGCTATTCATAATATGAAAGGAAAATACACAGTATTAATTATTGCACACAGACTTTCCACGGTAATCGATAGTGATCAAATCCTACTCGTTAATGATGGAAAAATAATAGATTCTGGAACTCATTTTGAACTGTTAAATACTAGCAAAATATACAAAAAACTTTACGAAAAAGAGCTAAGCTAAATCAGATTGGAGGAAATATGGATAATCAAAATACTATTAATGACATAAGAAGCAAAATAAATATAGTAGATTTAATTAGTGAATACGTTCCTCTTACGAAAAAGGGGCAGTATTATTGGGGAATTTGCCCTTTTCACAATGATAAAAATCCTTCCATGAGTGTGGATGAGAAAAGGCAAACCTACACCTGTTGGAGTTGTCACAACAGTGGTAATGTTTTTAACTTTATAGAACAAATTGAAAATATTACCTTTAAAGAAGCACTTAAAATGCTTGGTGATAGAGTAGGAATATCTATAGCTAAAACCCCCTCAACTTTCGAAAACAAATACTTTAAATATTATGAAATATATGATATAACCGGAAAATTTTATCAATTAATGCTAAATACCGAAAATGGAAAAAATGCTAGAGAGTATTTAAAAAAAAGGGGAATCGATACGAATACCATAAAAGAGTTTGGTATAGGTTTAGCTTTAGATGAGAAAAATAAGTTAGTAAAGTATTTAAAAGAAAAAAAATACGATATGAATACATTGAATGACTTAGGACTAGCAAATCAAGATAATGATACTTTTATTAGTAGAATTATATTTCCTCTTGATGATAGAAATGGTAAAATAGTAGGTTTTAGTGGAAGAATTTATACAGATAGTAAACTAAGTAAATATATGAATACCAAAGAAACTCCTATTTTTAAAAAAGGCTCTTGTCTTTATCATTATCATGCTTCTAAGGAATATGTTAGGCTTGAAAAATATGTTATTGTAATGGAAGGATTTATGGACGTCATCCGTGCTAGTACAATAGGAGTAAAAAATACTGTAGCTCTGATGGGAACGGCACTTACGGATGAACAAATATCACTTCTTAAAAAATTGTCATTGAATGTTTATCTGTGTTTAGATGGGGATAACCCGGGACTAGAAGCAACACTTCATAATGGAGAACTACTAGAAAAAGCAGGACTCAATGTCAAAGTGATTTACTTAAAAGATAAAGAAGATCCCGATTCTTATATTTTAAAAAATGGCAAAGATAAATTTTTATCATTGATTGAAAGTGCCCTAAATTATAGTGATTTTAAAATAGAAAGATTAAGAGTCGGTGTCAATTTTGCAAGTGATATGGAACTATCGAATTATGTAAATAATGTTTTGCAAGAAACCGCTTTGATTAAAGACGAAATAAGAAGAGAAATAATCACTAAAAAACTTGCAAATGAAACAAATTTGAGTTATAATACACTAGAAAAAAAATTAAATGAGTATATAAGTCAAAAAAAAGAAAAATTGAATGGAATAAATACTGATTATACTGCTAAAAATGATGCAAAATACAATAAATATACAAGGGCCTGCTTAGAATTTATCTATTATATGCTTATAAACCCCAAAATAATCAGAATATATGATAATAAAAAATTGTATTTTATAAATGCAGATATGAGGAATTTAGCAGGAGAAATTAGCTATTATTATCACAATTATGGAGATATCGTCATAGCGGATTTTTATACCTATTTAAATGATAAGAAAGAATTATTAGTGGTATTTGAAGAAGTTCTAAAACTTAGCTTAGAAGAAGAAATAACTGACATCACCATAAATGACTATGTAAAAGTAATTGCGGACTACAATGTGAGGCAGGAAATTATACGCCTAGAAGAGATGATTAGAAAAGAGCCCGATGAACTAGAAAAAGCTAAGCTAGCAGAACAAATCAGATTACTAAGAATAGAGGGAGCAAAATCATGATTGAAGAAATAAAAACTATCGAAGAAAGAAAGAAAAAATTAATTGAGACAGGGAAAAAATTAGGATATGTAACTTATGAGCAACTTGTTGAAGAATTAAAAGGATTAGAAGTAGATAGTGATACCCTAGATGACTTATACAATTCTCTTGTCGAAAATAATATAGAAATTATCAGTGAAATGGCAGATAATTCTACTGATGATGAAGACCCAGCTGGTTTTATAGTAGAAGATTTAACCATGTCGAAAGATATCAAGATAAATGACCCTGTTAGAATGTATTTAAAAGAAATTGGTAGAATAAATCTACTTACCACTGATGAAGAATTTGAATATGCCCGTCTTGCTGAACAAGGGGATGAATACGCCAAAAAAATGCTTGCGGAATCTAATCTTAGATTGGTTGTAAGTATTGCTAAAAGGTACGTAGGACGTGGGATGCTTTTCCTTGATTTAATTCAAGAAGGAAACATCGGACTTATGAAAGCAGTAGATAAATTTGATCCGACGAAAGGATACAAATTTTCAACATATGCTACGTGGTGGATTAGACAGGCCATCACAAGAGCCATAGCAGACCAAGCTAGAACGATAAGAGTGCCTGTTCATATGGTAGAAACGATAAATAAACTAGCCCGTGTTCAAAGGCAACTTACTCAAGAATTAAACCGTGAACCAACAGAAGAGGAGATTGCTAAAAAATTAAATATCACAGTAGACAAGGTAAGAGAAGTATACAAGATTTCTCAAGATCCCGTATCATTAGAAACTCCTATTGGAGAAGAGGACGACTCTCACTTAGGAGACTTTATTAAAGATGAAAGAACGATGTCTCCGGAAGAATATGCAACGGTTGAAATGCTAAAAGAGGAATTAACCAATGTTTTACTAACACTAACAGATAGAGAAGAAAAGGTCTTGCGACTTAGATTTGGTCTTGATGATGGACAATGTAGGACGCTAGAAGAAGTAGGACAAATATTCGGTGTCACGCGTGAGAGAATTCGTCAAATAGAAGCTAAGGCATTAAGGAAACTAAGACATCCATCACGCTCTAGAAAATTAAAGGACTTTTTAATTGATTAACATCAGTAATAGATTAAAAACGGTTGCATCATTCATCTTAGATGACAACCTGACCATAGAGGCAATAGATGTAGGTTGTGATCATGCACTTTTAGATATTTACTTAATCGAAAACAAAAAAGATTTAAAATTAACCGCTTCTGACATTAATACAAATCCTTTAAAAAAAGCCATCCAGAATATTACCAAATATTCTTTGTTAGATAAAATAACGGTAATAAAGTCGGATGGAATATCTTCTATAACTGAAGAAATGGACACAGTAATAATATCCGGAATGGGAGCAGATACCATCATCGATATATTAACAAAAGATAAAACTAAATTAGAAAACATAAAAAAAATTGTAATATCATCTAACAACAAATATCCCAGCATAAGAGTGATCCTTTCTTCCTTAGGGTATAAAATAGAAAAAGAAAAAATCGTCTTTGAAGATGGTAAATTTTATATAATTATGAAATTTATAAAAGGCTTTAGCAAATATTCCAAGAAACAACTTTATTTTGGACCATACCTTTTGAAAAATAAAGATGAAGATTTTTATCGATATTTTGACCATTTAAAAAAAGAAAAAGAACAAATTATAAAAAAAATCCCCAATATCTATAAAGAAAAAAGAAAAAAAATAAATATGGAGATTAAAATTCTAACTGAAGAGAGCAAAGAGAGCATTTAATTATGCTCTCCTTTTTTTACCTATTTCATAAGGGTTTGTGAGGTAGCAATGTTATTAAAATGATTTTAGGTACAAAAAAATTGAGTTTAGAAATTTGTTCATTGAGAAAAAATGGTAAAAGTGGTAAAAATTCTCGATGAGATTTAATTGATTTTTGACAATGAAACTGAAAATGTATCATTTATCCGTATGATTTTAAAGGTATTATACCACAAACGGAAGAATATAATTGGCGTAAGAACATGATATAGTAATACCTAAGGAGATGGCTTATGGAAAAGAAGAAGGAAAAAATAGAAGTAAATAAAATTAAATGTAAAAAATGTGGAGTTGTTACAGTTGACGGTGGAAAAGAATATTTAAAAAGAATTGGTAACGAAAATGATTATATAGAATAGTCTTTAAAAATAAAAAAATAATAGTAACAATTTACATACATATAAAAATAATTTAATAAATTGCAATTCAAAATGTGTCAATAATTTAGGAAAATGTCTCAATTTTTTTAAAACATTAACGGAAAAATTTATTCCAATTTCCTTTTGACAAGCAGAAATATTTTTAATGATTTTTAGTCGTTTAATTGATTATTATTTTCAAAAACTGAAAATAAT
>CASFCU010000077.1 GCA_949293285.1 uncultured bacterium | reverse complement strand
GTTTATTTGTCATTTTTAAGGAGGGTTTTATTATGACATATAAACAACTTAATAAAGATCAACGTGAAGTAATTCAAATATTAATTAATAAAAAAGAAAATTTTACAACTATAGGTAACTCTATCAAAGTTGATAGAACTACTATTTCTAAGGAAATCAAAAGAAACAGATATATTAAAAGTAATTATTATGATGCCTTTGACTTTAAAGGAATAACCAAAGCTGTGAGTGATTGTAAAATATTACAACATCCACCTTACGTTTGTAATACTTGTCCTTTAAAAAGTACTTGTAATAAACATAAATTATATTATGATGCTAATATTGCTCATAAACATTATGAAGAGCTTAAATCTTATTCTCGTAGTGGTATTGACATTATACCTGAGGTTATTGATGAAATAGAAAATTCTATTGTTCCTCTTATTAAAGATAAGCATCAATCTATTAACCAAATATATGCTAATCATGATGATTTATTATATTTTTCTAAAACTACCTTTTATAAATATATTGATATTGGAGTTTTCTCTTTAACTAACCTTGATTTACCTAAAAAAGTCAAATATAAAAAGAGAAAGAAGAAATATAATAAAGAACGAAGGGAATTATCACTATTAAAAGGCAGAAGTTATGATGATTTTTGCATTTTTACCACTAAACATCCTAAAATGCATATTTATGAAATGGATACAGTTATTGGTAAAAGAGATGACCAAAAAGTTCTTTTAACTATTTACTTTAGAGATACTCATTTTATGCTTATTCGATTATTAGATAAAAAGACTATTGCTTGTGTTAATGAAGAATTTAGAAGTTTTAAAAACATTTTGGGAATTAAACTATATGCTAAGGTTTTTAGAATTGGTCTTACTGACAATGGTTCTGAATTTTTTGACCCTTATCAAATTGAAAAAGATTATGATACTGGCAAAAAGATAGCGAATTTGTTTTATTGTAATCCTAACAGGCCAGACCAAAAAGGTGGTATAGAAAAAAATCACGAGTATATTAGAATGGTTTATCCAAAAGGTTCATCTTTTAACAACTTAACTAATGAAGATGTTATCCTTTTAGAAAATACCATCAATAATATTCCTCGTGATTCTTTAGATGGCTTATCTCCTTATCTTCTAACAAAAGATAAATATCCATTATTTATAGATAAATTATCATATATCACTTACATAGCACCAGATGATATTGATTTATCTCCAAGAAGCAAAGGTGACGAATAATGAAGTACTACTCTGATATTAAAGATACTATTCTTTATTCTGACCCACTGGTTGGAGATTTAACATTAGATCATTTGTTAGAAATGATAGAAGCATGTATTGAAGAAACGCAAATTTTTGAAAATTCTATTTCCAAAATACTTCACAAGAATCCAAACAATCAAGAAATTGCTGATAAACTAATGAATACTTCTATGACATCTGAAATAAAGTTTTTAATTGATCTTATTAAAGATAATCTTTAGAAAGTTCAACGAAAGCACAGTTGAATAACCGTGTTTTCGTTGGCAAATAAGCCAACACACAAATAATTTTTACATTCATGCTGCGGGAACTTAGTTTTAAAAATGACTAAGGCACAGCACTTTTTCGCATGGAATAAATTCTTCCTTGCGACATATATACTATCACATTTTTATAATTTTTACATTATTTTTTATTATTTTTTCAAAAAATCCCCGAATTTACGGGAATTATCTCTTTTAAAGTCTTACTTGTAAATTTTTGGGAACTTTCAATTTAATTCAAGCATATTTTGTGAAAAAAATATTAGAAAAAGTCTTGAAATTATCGAAATTTCATATTATAATTAAGAAGTCTTATTAATTAAGACAAGTGCCTGTTGCCCAAGTGGCGGAATAGGTAGACGCACAGGACTTAAGGCCTCTTGCTTATATATGGAAGGCCTTGAGCACTAATCTAGAAATAGATTATGTGAATTTGCTCAAATTCGGGGAAACCTTACAGATAACGCTGATGGCAATCCCGAGCCAAGATTTACAAAAGTAAATAAGGTGTAGAGACTTAACGGGCAATA
>CASFCU010000076.1 GCA_949293285.1 uncultured bacterium | reverse complement strand
CAATTTAATTCATAATGTTGTCTATTACTCCTTAAAGATATTCTCTTGCTAAACTTGTTCAATCCCAATAATTAAAATTTTCATCATATCATTCTTACTATTCTTTCTTATAAATCGTTTAGAATCTTTCATTAAAATTGTTCTTATTTTCTATTTTCATTTCCCATAGATTGTGGTAACAACCATTACTCTCAATACTACCTATATTTACAAACCCAAAGTTTCTGTAATACTGATTGAGTTTAGAGTTAGATTGTACACAGTCTAATCTTACATAGTCTTTTTTCCTTCTTTTTGCCTGGTTTATAGCAAAAGTTAATAATGCATTTCCTACTCCGGTATAGTCAATAGAAGTTGCTAAATGATGAATATAGAAAGCGTTTTTATTATCTAGCCAATATTCTTTATCCGTTTCTTTCAAAAGCATAACTCCTATTACTCTATTCTTTGTTTTAGCAACATATAGTTTATTTATTTTCATTTGTTCTTTAAAGTATTCCAAATTATATTTCTTTGGATAGTGATTAATATTCCATTGTTTTATATTATTTTTAAGAAACCAATTACATCTATCTATAATAATTTGATGAATTTCCTCTAAATCATTTACAACTGCTAATTGTATCTTGTAATCAATTTTTTCCTTTCTTTTTTCTTCTATCATCTTTATACCCACCTTACTCATTTTTAATTATGAAAAAACTGAAGAAATAATGATCACTTCATTAACATTATATCAAAACTTTCTGTTTTTTGAAAAAATAAATCACAAAGGAGAAAGAGTAGATGATCCCTTTATGTCTTTTCTTGTATTATGACATTTAAAAATGAGTACCAATTCAAAGTTAGTACTCATTACTATCTACAAATTACATTTTCTTTCTATCTTCAATTATCCACTTTATATCTTCTATTGATTTATCCATATTAAACCTACCATTACCTACTGGATAGAAGACTGAATAAAAGTGATATTTCTTTTTATTTATCTCTTTTATGAATAATTTTCTTCTGCAAAGTGATACAGATATTTTCTCATTTAATACTAAGGAACTCACTTGATTTCCAAATAATATGATTACCTTTGGATTTATGATTTCTATTTCTTTTTTAAATAGTTCTATATATTCTTTATAGATATCATCTGGCAATGGTCTTGCATCTATTTGAGTGCACTTTGCTAAATTAGTAATAAAACATTTATGTCTTTTTATGCTATCATAGACCTCTTCAGCAAATTCTTCAGTCCAACTGCTCCCTTTTATAGATTTTATTTTTTGGTAAATATCCTCATCTAATAGTTTCAGATTATAAAATAAGTCCCAGACATTCTTTGTTCCAATCCATGGTGATTTCAAACCTTTCCATTCTTTTCTTGAAGCAATATTTCTTCCAGTTGGGTTCATGAAACAAAAACAGATATCCGGATTCTTACTACATCCACCATGATAGATGGCATCTAGTTCTTGTGCACCGTATTTTTGCTGCAAATCATCATAGTCTTTTTTTAATTTTTCTAGTTTCGTTTCATGACTTTTCTTAATTTTACTAACCGTATCAATCATTTCTTAGAACCAAACCTATCAAAAGGAAGAAGTGTAAAAAAAGCTTTTCCCTCTATCTTATTTTTAGAAAATACACCTAAGGCTCTACTGTCTAATGATATTTCTCTGTTATCCCCCATAACAAAGTAATATCCTTCTGGAATTTTTCCTTCTAGTTTGAAATCTTTTGTTATAGTCGATGGATCTAAATAATATTCTTCAGTAAGAATGTCATTAATATAGAGATTTCCATCTTTTACTTCTATGGTTTCTCCTGGTAGACCAATCACTCTTTTTATTAAATGCTTATTGTCATAGTTAATCACTACGATATCGAACCTTTCTATTTCAGAAAATTTATATTCCAATTTGTTAAGTAACATAATATCACCACTTTTTAGTGTGGCATACATAGAGTCACCATTCACTTGGATTGGAGACATTACATAAGTTTTCACTAGCAGCACTACAATTAAAACTATTATATATGGATATATTTCTTTTATAAATTTTTTCATATCTAAATAAAAAAGAGACTAGGTCTCTTACTTTTGTCCTCTTTCTTTTATTCTGTATTGACCAACCACATTTTTAAAGAAATTCAATTTTGCACGTCTTACTTTTCCTTTTCTAAGTACTTCGATGCTAGCTACTTTTGGAGAATGAATTGGAAATATTCTTTCTACTCCAACGCCATAAGAATTTTTTCTTACTGTGAAAGTTTCACTTACTCCACTACCTTTACGGGCGGTTACAATACCTTCATAGGCTTGAATTCTCTCTTTGTTCCCTTCGATTATTTTTACATTTACTTTTACAGTATCACCAACTCTGAATTCTGGTAGATCAGGTTTTAACTGTTTTTTTGTAATTTTGTCAATTACGTTCACGTATATCATCCTTTCCTTGTTTTACGGAAATCTTAACTAAATAAAGTCATCGGATTACCAACGTATAGATTATAGCACAAGAGTTATCCTTGTGCAAGGTCTTTTTATTCTATAGCAGATATTTTATTCTATAGCAGATATTTTTACTGCAGTGATGATGTAGTAAGCATTATCTAGATGATGAGAGCATGTTTGAAGTATCATTATTTCAGAGTTTTCATCGTAATAAACGTCTCTAGTGTATATGGAATTATCTTTTAATTTATTCACATGTTCTACGAATTCCGCTCCCGTTTTATCTAGTGTCATGTGTTCATAGTCGGTAGTAATTTCTTTGATGGCCATAATCTTGTAGTAGCTTTTTCCACCATCATATTGAAATATGATGTATTGATTTTCATCGAAGAAAGTTTTATTTAAGAAGCTTTCTAATTTTAAAAAAGGAACTTTTATATTTTCATCTCTAGAATTGTGTCCATAAATATTAATTTGCTTACTAGTAGGAGTTAATCTATAATCCATGAATTCACTACCTCTAACATCCCATGTTCTATCAATAGAATAATTTAAATAATAACTGTTATCTTTTCCTTTTACAATTAGAATGTTGAATAGATTGGGTATTTCTAATCTTCCTATAATATCATCGTTATTATGGTTAAGTCTTTCTTGAGCAAGATCAACGTCTGGAGATAACTTTATAGGATCTTTATCTTCTTCTACTACGACATCTTCTTTGTCTTCATCATCTACTATAATCTCTTCAGGTGGATCATCATAGATTGGATTTGGTTCTTCCTTTTTAGTCAAATCCAAGAATAAAATTAATGAAGATGCTATTATTATTAGTATAAATATTATTGATAATAATCTTTTTAATATCTTTTTGTTCATAACTCATCCCTTCTTATTATTAACATAATTTTATCACATATTAGTACTTTTTAGAATATACATTTTATTATAACATATCAAAACCACAAGGAATCTTGTGGCTTTGAATACTAATTATTGTTATCTATCTTTGCTTCATTTGATTCTGGATTGTTGTTTTCTGTGGATGTAGGTTCATCTTTTTTCTCTTTGTCTTTATCATTCATCATTGCAGTTAATCCTAGACCTGCTCCACCTAGACCAAGCCCAGCTAAAGCTCCTAGACCCATTGATGATGAATCAGAAACTACACCTGATATTCCATTTATACCAGTACTAGGTGGTACATATGGGTCTTCTGGTTCCGGTTCTGGCTCTGGCTCCGGTTCTGGCTCTGGCTCTGGCTCCGGTTCTGGTTCTGGCTCTGGCTCCGGTTCTGGCTCCGGTTCTGGTTCTGGTTCCGGTTCTGGCTCTGGCTCTGGTTCCGGTTCTGGCTCTGGTTCTGGTTCCGGTGTTGGAGTTGGAGTTGGAGTTGGTGTAGAAGAGCCTCCTCCACCTCCAGAAGAACTTCCACCTGAAGATGATGAACCTCCACTACCACTACCTTTAATCGGTGCTATTTCTCTTGGATCATAGATTGTAATCTCTACGGCTCCAGGAAGTGGATTACCATTTTCATCCACTGCAATAATCACTAAAGTACCATCAGCATTAACTTTAATAACTTCATACGGAGTTCCGTATCCATCGTCAAACATAACCCGATCTCCAACATCGTAATCCGTATTATTAGTAATGACTGGCATCTTATCAACATTTGTGAAAATTTCGATGATATCATCGTGATATTTAACAATGTTATCGGCGCTCGATATCATGTAGGAATTAGCTCCATTCTCATTAACGAATGCACCGAATTGTTTAATATTTTGTTGTAAGTTACTTATACGCACAATATATGATTCAACTTTAAGAACGATTCTATCCAATTCTTCTTGTTTTGCAACAATTTCATCTTTTTTAGCTACAACCTCTTGGTTTTTCCGAAAAAATGCTGGGTTATCTACTCTATCAGTCGTTTTTCTTAAAACTATCTTACCATCAACTTTTACCTTATAATAACGATCTATATACTGATAAGGAGGTATTTCATTTAATGCCGCCTGTAACTGATCTAACTCAGCAAAAAGCTGTTGCAATTGCTCGTTTGCTGTCTTCAATTTTTTTAATTCTTCGAGTAAATTGTCTGCAGCAATGCCTGCTGGTATTAAACACGTCTCTATGTTTTCCATAGTAACCCTAAATTTTCCAAGAATACAACCGATGGCTTTTTTAGCACTACCAGCAGCTTCCCCAAACCAATCATTCATTTGTGTATCTACTTTTTCAAATTCAGTTCTCAAGTCGGCAACAGCTTTGTCTAATTGTTCTGAGGACACAGCACTAGAAGGTGATTCTGTAAGTTGCTTATACCACTCTTCATACTTCGTTCCAGTAAAATAATCCCTTTTCCCTGCCACAAATCTAGTACCAGTAAAGGTTAATCCTCCACTAGTTTCTCCATAGGTTACAACTTGATTTGCATCTTCGTAAAGGTACTCTCCCGTTTGCAGAAGTTCCATAATAGCTTCTTCTCTACTTGCATATTCATCTTTGGATAAGCCTGTTCGATGTGTTGTGTGACCACCATGATGCATATATTCATCCATCACGATATTTTCTACACCAGTAGAAAAAGATTCATAAGATTCATTTCCGTTCTGTCTGTAATTTGCATATCCTTCTGTGTTGGCAGGAGTTACGGTACCATCTTGGGTTATGAAACCTCTATTATTTCCATTAATGAGGCTGAACTTTGATTTTGAAAGATCCACGTTATCATAAACTACACCTGTATTTTTGTCTCTTAAAGTAAAGGTACCATTTTCTCCGAATGTTAATAAATATTCACGTTCTCCATCACCGAGATTTGTTTTGATAGTATAAGCGGTTCCTTCACTTTGATCAGCAAGTTCACTAAGAGTTACTTTAGGCAGGGTAGGATTAGATATTTGGGTTGCATAGTCATCTCCTTCTACATATTCACCCTCATTTGTTATTTCTCCTGCGGTTTTACTACTAGAGTACTTATAATTCCAGTTTTTCCCTGTCATATCCGTAGTCGTCTGAAGATTACTTTCTTTAAAACCTTCTGTGGTTATTCTACCAGCCGTACTATTTTCCCTTAAGTATTCCATTCTATCAGAGGTATCAGAAATCTTTGCTGCTTCCGTGATAACATTGGGATCTTCGATAAGTCTAAGATAAGCTCCACCAGAAACATCTCCTCCATCTACA
>CASFCU010000075.1 GCA_949293285.1 uncultured bacterium | reverse complement strand
AATAATATAATATTTAACAACTTTTTATTTATAATCTCTTTTAAATCGTTATCGGTTATAGTTTTATTTACTACTTCTTTAACATTATAGACTATATTTATAAAGCTCACCTCTAATTTAAATATATTATTTAAAGTGTGATTTTAAACTAATATAGCAGTAATGTTTATTGTTTTTGTACTTTGTTTTATTCATAATATCAATCCTCACTTTCATTTTTATTTCTTTATATTTTCAATAAAATTTGGGTACGTTAGTGTTAAAAAGAACACCAAAACAAAAAAATATCTAGTAAGCAAATGCCTACTAGGTATTTTTTCTATTCATTATTAATTAGTGAATAACAATAATCATAAACTAATGAATGTTTATTAATTTCTTCATTAATAATTTTATCTTTAAAATTATTTTCATATATATTAAATATCATTTCAAGAGAGAAATGCTTTTTTTCTTTTTCAGTTAGTTCTAAATACTTGGCTGAAAAGAATAATAGATGTTTATATTTACTAAAATTAGTTATTACTTTTGTATAATTAGAATCTAATACACTTAAAACTTGTTTTAATAAAATAATCATATCTCTTACATTAAAATTTTTATTTTCTAACAAATAAATTGCTAATCTAGTTTTATCTATATCACTTAAATTATCATATTTTTGAATTAAGTCTATAATTTTTTTGAATTTTTATCTAATAACATAATATACCTCTTTTCCTTTATTTATAATGGTTATAAGCCACTTGTAAGTAATCATTTGTGTGTATACAGTATTCGTAGAACTCTTTGACGCATACCACCGGATAAAGATGATGGGTATTTGTTAATAAACTCTTTTAATCCGTATTTTTCTAGTAATTTCATTACTTTATTTTTGTTTTCTTTCGTGAGTTTATTTTGTATTTCTAAACCTATTAAACAGTTTTCTAGTATTGTTCTCCAGGGAAATAGTGAATCTTTTTGAAGCATATAACCTATTTTTAAGTCTTTTTTATCAAATTCTATTTTACCATCACTTTTGTCTTCTATATTAGCAAGTATGGAAAGTAGAGACGATTTCCCACAGCCAGATGGTCCTACAATTGATAAAAATTCATTTTCGTGTATATCTAGTGTTATATCTTTTATTGCTTCAATTTCTCCATTTAGATCATGATATACTTTTTTTAGACCAATTATTTTTAAGATGTTATTCATTATTACCTTTGTATATTAAGTCTTTATATGCTACTTTTTCTTCTAATTCACCAGCACTGATCATGATATCTTGTAAGTGTAGAAATGATTCTTCGGTAAATTCAGTTGTTTTAGGCCAGGCTTCTTGTTTTTTGTATCTTTCAACTACTTGTGTTAAGTCATTTAAAGATGTGTCTGGAAAGAAGTTAAGAATTGATTTTGCAATTGTTTCACTGTCATTTTCATGTACAAAATCAAGCCCTTTTTGGATAGCCTTTGTAAAATTGTCAATTAGTTCTTTGTTTTTTTCGATGTAACTTGTTCTAGCACTGTAAGATGTATAAGGAACAATTCCTCCTAATTCACCAATAGATGCTACGACATATCCATATCCTTGTTGTTCTATTTCTAGTGCATTTGGTTCTCTTAGTGCAAGTATAAGAAGTCTCTATTTTTGAATATTTTTTAGTATAAATATGATTAAATCAAATATATTTGTATTGGTAGGTGATATATATTAATCAAAGAAAATACTTGTATTTTAGTTTTTTCATTATTTTTATTTTAGTTGTTTCTATTTTGTTATTTCCAAGGGATAAGGATGAGAAACTGAGCAGTAGCAAAATGACTGTTTCTGTTATGAGTGTAGGAAAAGATACCTTAACTGTTCGTGATGATAAAGATATTGTTTATACTTTTCAGGCGCAACAAAATGATGTTGAAGTTGGAGAAATTGTCGTTATTGAATATACTGGATTACTTGATAAGAGTACAGAAGTTCAAAAAGGTATGATTATAGGGATTGTTCCTATTTCTAATGATGAAGATTATATTATTCAATCTAGATCGGGTGGAATTTTTGATCAATTTGAGACTTTGGCTAATAATAAACTTAAAACGATGACTCTGGATGAAAAAATAGGTCAATTGTTGTTAGTTCGTTATCCTGGAAGTAATGCTTCCGAGGCTTTGGAAAAATATAAATTTGGTGGCTTTGTTTTTTTTGAAAATGACTTTAAAGATAAAACAGAAGCTGAAGTTCAAAATATGATTCGTGATTTACAAAAGATAGCTAATATTCCATTATTAACAGCAGTTGATGAAGAAGGTGGAAATGTGGTTAGAGTTAGTAGTAATCCTAATCTTGCCTCTTCTC
>CASFCU010000074.1 GCA_949293285.1 uncultured bacterium | reverse complement strand
AGGTTAAAATAGTAACTTTTTCTAACACGAAAGATATTCTTACGATGTACCCATCGACGGAAAGACCGGATAAAGGAATAGATAGTTGTAAGAAATTAATTAAAAAATAAATTACTATCTTGTCCTTAGTTTTTATAAAATAACTAATGAAAAAAAAGATAAGTTTTGATATAATACCTGTGGTGATTTAAATGAAAAAAGTAGCTTTTATTACAGGAGGAGCAAGCGGACTAGGCAAAGTGATTTCTAGTATGTTTGCTAAAGAAGGTTATAATTTGGTTATTACTTATTATAAAAGTCAAGAAGAAGCATACAAGTTAAAGAAAAAATTGGAAGACAATTATAATAGCAAAGTGTTAATTTTAAAATGTGACTTATCAAAAGAAGAAGATATTAAAGAGGTAAAAGAAGAAGCTTTAAAAAACTTTGAAAAAATTGATGTATTAGTAAACAATGCATCGGTTGAGATTAATAAAGAATTTAATCAAAAAACAAAGAAAAATTTTATGTATACGTTAGAAGTAAATTTAGTGGGAACCTTTTTAATTAGCAGGTATATAGCAGATGAAATGTATAAAAATAAATATGGAAAGATTATTAATATTTCATCAAATAATGCTATTGACAAAAATGATCCGATTACATTAGAGTATGATGCTTCAAAAGTTGGCATTATTTCCATGACACATAATTTTGCTTTAGAATATGCTCCATTTGTTAACGTGAATGCAGTAGCACCAGGATGGATAACCACAGATAAAATTTTATTAGAAAATAATAATCTTGATGGAAAATTGTTGGAAGAAGAAAGTAAAAATATCCTTCTTCATAGATTTGCAACCCCCGAAGATGTTGCTAACTTAGTTTTATTTTTGGCAAGTGATAAAAGTTCTTATATAAATAGTGAGGTAATTAAAATTGATGGAGGAAGTTATTAATGATAGATAAAAAAATTAATTCTTTATTTGCTGAGTGTGAAAAGGAAGTACAAGATGAATTTAGAAAAGTTGACATTTTATGTGAGAAAAACAGTTTGAAAGTTCTTAATGCTTTTAGAAATCACAATGTCTCAGAAATACATTTTAATTCTACTACTGGTTATGGTTATAACGATATTGGTCGTGATACTATAGAAAAAGTTTTCGCAGAGGTTTTGGATGCAGAAGATGCTATAGTAAGAAATCAATTCATTTCTGGGTCTCATGCCCTAACAGTAGTCTTGTTTGCTCTACTAAGACCAAATGATATTCTTTTAAGCATCACCGGAAAACCATATGATACATTAGATGAGGTAATAGGAATAAAAGAAAATCCTAGTTCATTAAAAGCGTTTGGTATTTCTTACAAACAAGTAGATTTAATAAATGATGAGTTCGATTTGAAACAAATTGAAAAAACGCTAAAAGAAAACAAAGTAAAAGTAATAGAAATTCAAAGATCCAAAGGATACTCTACTAGAAAAAGTATTGGTATTGAAAAAATAGAAGAAGTAATAAAATTTATAAGAAAATGGGATAAAGATGTCATTATTATGATCGACAATTGTTATTGTGAACTAGTGGAGGAAAAATCTCCTCTTACCGTTGGTGCTGATATAATAGTAGGCTCTCTTATAAAAAATTTAGGAGGAGGTCTAGCTCCAAATGGTGCTTATGCTGCTGGAAAAAAGGAACTTTTATCCCTTGTTGCCGATAGACTTACTGT
The DNA here is from genome assembly GCA_949293285.1 of uncultured bacterium. Classification (GTDB taxonomy): domain Bacteria; phylum Bacillota_I; class Bacilli_A; order RF39; family UBA660; genus RUG13868. The sequence continues at coordinate 3,329 of CASFCU010000074.1, read as the reverse complement.
TCCTGGTGAAGGAAGAGAAGTAGGCCCAACATTAGGCGTTAATAAAATGTTACTTCAAGGGTTATTTATGGCACCAAGCGTTGTTTGTAGCAGTTTAAAAGTAGCTATTTTAACAAGTAAAGTTCTTGAAAAACTAGGATATGAAGTAGAGCCTAAATATAATGAGAAAAGATGTGATATTGTCCAAAACATTATATTCCATGATAAAGACAAACTAATTAAGTATTGTCAAGGAATACAAAGTGCTTCTCCTGTTGATTCTAATGCCCTTCCATTGCCTTGGAACATGCCAGGGTACACTAATCAAGTAATCATGGCAGCAGGAACTTTTACCCAAGGCTCTTCCATAGAATTATCTTGTGATGGACCAATAAGAGAACCATACATTGCCTATCAACAAGGTTCACTTACCTATGAATATGGAAAACTTGCTGTCATGGTAGCAATAAACAACTTGCTTTAAATAAAAGAATATGTTAAAATAGGCAGTACAAATTTACAAAGGAGATAATATTTAATGGAACTATTAAAAGAAGATAATAATATACAGCAAGCAATTGATGACACAGTAGAACAAACCAGTGAAATTTTTGGTAAAGTTGCTACACTAGATAAGTTGAGTGAATTTGAAAGATACCTTGAAGATTCCGTTTTATTTGAAATAATTTCCTCTAAATCAGATGTTGTTAGTATAAACTCAATAGGAAATACAGTGACAAAAAACTTGCAAACAGCATTAATAGCTTCTGGAATTAGTCTAAACGGTACAATACCTAGAGGAAGTAAATATCAACAGAAAAGCATTATATCTAGTAGACAAACCCATTTTTATGCAAAAGAAAGAGCAAGAATGTTAGAGACTGAACTATTAAGAGCACCTTATTCTCAAAGAGTTCGATGGCTTCAAGATTATATAACGAAAAATCCAAACAGTTTACCTAATGCTTATGAACTAGTAGAACTAGGAATAGCAAGAAGAGAAAGAGAATGTGGATATATTGAAGGTGAAACAAAATTTGATGCATTTTATAATGGCGCATTGATGGCACTTTGGTATATAAGAGAAGAAGATTTTAGAAAAAACAAGCTAGAAGATACTCTTGCTTATGATATTTGTGCCATGGTAAACGATAGTCCAGAAGGATTTAGACATTATCCATTAGCCACAAATATGGCTTTAAGAAAGATGGCTGGGATAGAGTTCTACATAAAAACAGAGGGATTTGATAAATTTGATAATAAAGAAGAATTGCTATATACATTAAGAAATATCGAAGCGGCAAAAGTTACAGATTCAGATTTTATTATTCCATTTGAAACCAGATTTATAGAAATGATGAAACCTTATATGGATAAAGTGGGAATTAGCTATTCAAATAATAAGTCAAAAAAATTAGCATTGAATAAGAAAAGAAAATATTGAATATGATGGATATAAGCCTCGTTTTTAAACGAGGTTTTTATATGTCAAAGTGAAGTTATGAAGATAAAAAATAACAGTTATTATTCGAGTACGGAAAAATCGACAATAGAAGATAAAGTAATTGTTGTAAGCAGGTTTCAATTAAAGTATTTATTAATGGTTGTAGTTATAATAGAATGAAGAAAAAAAATTCCATTTTTGAATTCAGTTCATATAAGGGTATTTTTGGTTGAAAAAAGAAGTCTCTGTAGTAGAATGATAATGTAAAGTAAAATAGAAGGAAGGGTAAGTATATGAAGTTAAAAAGAAATACAAACAAATATTCTAGTGGGGGGCAACTTTACTAAACTAAAAAGAAGTGGCTTTACCCTAATCGAACTTTTAGCAGTAATCATCATACTAGGAGTATTAATGATTATAGTAGTACCCGGTGTGACCGAGTATATTTCAAACTCTAGAAAGAATGCTTATATCACGACGATACAAAATTATATCGATGGAGCCAGAAATAAAGTAAATTCTGGAGAATTTTCAATTTATGACAAAGAGGCAACTTATTATATACCAACGAGTTGTATTCCCTTAGAAAAAGGAGGAGACTCTCCTTTTGGAGAATTAGAAGAGAGTTATGTAGTAGTAACTTATAGTGGAAATGGCTATGATTATTATTATACAGGAAGAGATAGTGCCAATTATGGAGTCTTATTAACCTACCAAAATTTATTAGAAGTAGATTATTTAAAAGTAGGTAGAGAAGAGTTAGATTTAGATGTTGGGGTAGGAAATAGAGAGACTATAATAGAGTATCAAAAAAGTTGTAAAAATAATGATTATATAGAAAGAAATGCCAATAAAGTAATCAAAGAAAAAGGGAGTTTAGAAGATGGTTTTAATGAATTAAATGTGGCTACTGCTGCAGCATGTTTTGACTTTGATGAGGAAACAGGAACGATAACAGGTTATTATTGTGGACATGAAGAATATGAAGGATATGATGTTTCTACTTATCAAATGTTAGATGTAGATAAATGTGTAGATTATGTCGTAGAAAATGGCTATGTTGGAGATGCAAGAAGCTATTGTTCTGGAGATTCTGAGTACTCATTAAAAGATGCTATTGCTGATGAAGTGCTTCCAGAGGATATAGTAGAAGAAATGATAGAACTTGGGATTATCAAAATAGAGAAAATGTCAGTTATTAAAGATGTAGTGATACCAGAAAGAATTCATGGTGTAGCAGTTACTAGAATTGGAAGAGGTGCTTTTTTTGGTGCTGATATTGAGACAGTAGTGATTCCATCTACGGTTAAAGAAATGGAAGATGATGTTTTTTTTAGTAATCCATTCTTATATAATATAGTAAATAAGACAGGAAGAGCTTTTGAATGGTATTCTATTTTTGGCATAGACAATAATAGTGAGTCTTTTGAAACGGGAACTGTAACTGCTGATGATTGCTATGGGATAAGGTTTCTTTTACAAATAACCGATAAAAAAGTATCCTACGATTTATCAAATATGTTTTCTTCTCATCATCTTTCTTGCAATACCTCCGATAATATTGAATATATTGAGTTAATTGATGATAAAGGGTATGACGTGTATTACATGACACCAGATAGCAATTCATGGATGAAGTATAACGTTGGAACCCGTTTTGGTTGTAGTGTTGAAGAAATGACCTATCGTAATCTAGACAAAGATTATAATACCGTAAGATTACAACAAAACTATGAAATAAAACCCATTGCGTGCCTGCATCCCGCTTTAACTATAAAAGTAGAAGTAGATGGCAAAGTAGTTTTTATACAAAGTTTTGGTTATAATTGTACCTGCAGATAAAATACTTAATTTTCTAAGATGATTTTTATCATCTTTTTTTCATAAAAAGAAAGATAGAAAATAT
>CASFCU010000073.1 GCA_949293285.1 uncultured bacterium | reverse complement strand
AGGTTAAAATAGTAACTTTTTCTAACACGAAAGATATTCTTACGATGTACCCATCGACGGAAAGACCGGATAAAGGAATAGATAGTTGTAAGAAATTAATTAAAAAATAAATTACTATCTTGTCCTTAGTTTTTATAAAATGAAAATAGGTTAAAATACGTCTATTGCTAAAAAGTTAATTACATGTTAAAATATAGTACAATAAATTTTAGGAGGGGCAGTATTTATATCCTAAGTTTAGTAGTGCAAATGGAGGATATTATGAATGTTTTAGCAGAAGAACAAAAAAAAATATTTGAGAAGGGAATATCAGTTGAAGAACTAGAAGAAAGAAGAAAAGCGTTTTTGGACCTATATTATAGACTAAGAACAAAAGATGAAGGTAAGCTATGGAATAGATTATCATTAAAACAAAAACAAGAGATACATTGGCTCATTTTAAGTATCTACAAAATAAAAAACAGATTAGGTGGATTTAGTTATGAACTAATAAAAGATGAGCGTACTTACACTGATAAACCAAAGATTTTTGTGGTTACACATGTAGGAAAATTTGATATCGAAGTTACTAGTGAAGCAATAAAGGATCATTATTACTTGCTTTCTGGGGATTATGAACATATTCAAGGTACAATCGATTCACCTTTCTTATCTATTAATGGTGTTTATTATTTTAATGAAACGGTAAAAGAAGATAGAAAAGCTGTTTCAGAAAAAATGATAAATCATTTAATCCAAAATGGAAATTTAATGTATTTTATTGAAGGAACTTGGAATTTGTCACCAAATCTTCCTGTATTACCATGTTATTGGGGGATTGTAGATATAGCAAAAAAAGGAAATGCCATTATTGTTCCAATAGCAGCTGAGCAATATGGAAAGAATTTTAAAATTAATATTGGAAAGAATTTTGAAATGTCCTTATATGGTGAAGGTAATCAAGAAAAAACAAGAGCAATAACCGATTTAAGAGATACCTTAGCTACGTTGAAATATGAGATTTGGGAAACAGAACCTCAAGTTAGTCGTTCAAGTATAGATTCAACAGAATGGGAGGATTACAAAAAAGAAAGGTTTAAAGAGTGGCCATACTTTAATGAAGAATATATTGAAGGATTGATTTACAAGCCGAAAAATATCACTTCAAATGAAGAAGCCTATGCACATTTAAAAAAGTTAGTTCCGAATAAGAACAATGCATTCTTATTTAATAAAAAACTAAGTAGATAAATAAAAGGAGAAGTTTATGTCTAATGGCTATTTAACAGGGTGTGCTTTGGTAATTGCGATACTGATTACTGTAATGTTTTTTATAAAAAAAAGTGTAGAAAATATTGAAACACAAATATTTAAAAAAATGCTAATATGCAATATTTTGGAATCGTTAGCTACTACTTTAATTGTAATCATTGCATTGACAATTAATTCTAATATGGTTCTTGAAATATTGAACAGAATAGATGTCATTTTAATCATTACCTGGTGTAGTTTAATGTTTTACTATATTTACAATATTTCTAAAGAAGAAAATAACAAAAAAATCAAAACATGGATGATTATCATGAACATAGTAATGTATATTTTATCTTTATTTTTAAATGTTCAAATAATCAACTCTAATGGAATTTTGAATTCAACAGGACCTTTAACATATTTAGGCTTTTTTGGTGCAACATTTTATATTGCATTGATGATTGTTATACTACTAACTACAAAAATAAAAAAACAAAAGATGGATAAAAATAAATATATTCCATTATACTTTTTAATTCTTTTACTAATTGTAGTTGCCATTTTAAGAACAGTGATTCCAGAAATTAACTTTATCTCGATTTTACTAAGTTTAATCGATATGATAATGATACTTACAATAGAAAATCCGGATGCAAAAATGATAATGAATATAAACTTAGCCAAAGAACAAGCAGAACGTGCCAATAGAGCAAAAAGTGACTTTCTATCTAGTATGTCACATGAAATTAGAACTCCATTAAATGCAATTGTAGGACTGTCAGAAGACATTGCAAATTATAAAAATGAAGTTCCAAAAGAGGTAATAGAAGATACAGAAGATATACGTAATGCTTCACAGACATTACTAGAAATTATTGGAAATATATTAGATATCAATAAAATAGAAAGTGATAAACTA
>CASFCU010000072.1 GCA_949293285.1 uncultured bacterium | reverse complement strand
TAGATAATAAAAAATGATTGTATTAACAATTGAATTCTTAATTATTACAATAGTCTGTTGTATTGCTATATTGGTTGCAGGTAAAACTAATATCATTAAAAATGCCCGAAGGAAAAATATAACTATATACCTATTGGTTGGAGTTATTGCATTATCTTTTATCATATCAAATTTATGTTTTAATTTTTGAGATGTTCTATAAGAGCCTCTTTTTTTTTAGGCTTATTCTAAATAATTTAGTAGTGATTTTTGTGTTTCGCTATTACACAATTCATATAATTTAATTATTTCTGCTATACTAAACACACCAAAGTAATCATCAGCATAAAACACTAAATAAGGAGGAGATGCTGGTGGTTGATAATTTTTTAAGATAACTGGAAGAGATTTATGTGCGTATTCTTCTCCATCTGGAAGTAGTGTATATAACAAGAAGAACAAATAACCAAATAACACCATGATAATATGTAATGAGACCATATTTAATTTGGTGCTTTTAAAGTCCTCAAGCTTCCAAAAATCCTTTAATTGACGATAGTCTTCTTCTATCTCAGGGCGAAGTTCATAAATTTGTATTATTTGTTTCGCTGTTACAGAAGTATCGGTTGTAGCAAACACGAAATAGTTATTCGACTCGTCATCACGTACCACACAACAATTAATTTCTACATCTTCGTTGTCCTGATATTTTTTGCGAGATTGTTCTATGTCAGACCACCAATAGTTTTTCAGGTGCGTTACGAGTGCGATTTTTTGATTTTTACGACTAGGGTGAGGTTCCCAATTATTTCCTTCTTCGGCTATTTGAATTGCTATATGATATGCATTCATATTACTTTTTAATGGAATATAAGTATCCATTTCTCGTTTTATTTTTAAATAATTTATTAATTCTCTATTAAGAAATCCTCTATCTTCGATTAAAATATCGCCTGGCTTAAAAATTTTAGTAGTTCGCAACATTTTTTCACTCAATTTTAAATCGTGAACGTTCATTCCACCAAAACATATTTCTTCTATAATACCAGTATCATCAACTATCCCTCTAATACAAGCTAATTTATATCCTCTGTCTGGCTTATTATATTTGTTAGTAGTTATAGTAGCACCCTCATAATTTTCATTATCAAAATTTACAGACAATTCAGTACAATCAAGAATATGAATGTTTGGAACTATATCTAATTTAGGCATTACATAATCTTGCACGGCTAAATTGTAGTTTTTAAATAAATCGTCTGCTGTATACTTCCCAAAAAGAAATCTAAGACTACTTTCTTGCATCATTCCATTTTTTAGGTTTCTATCGGTATCTACAATGTTGTATCCTAATTGTGAAAGCACACGATGGTCTGTGATAGCATATGGAATATCAGTTAAACTTGTTTTAATTTTCATTTTTGCCGCTATAGAAAGAGCCATGACTAAATTAAATGGGATTGTGGTATTATGCTTTCTTTTATCTGGCATGGCTTGTGTTAGGCAATCTAGTATACCTTGTTTATGCATTGTTAAAATGATGTCATCAACTAGATTAGATTGGCTACTTACAACTTTATCAAAATTATTTGCTTTTATTTTCTCGATGAGAATGTTTTTATTTTCTTTGCACAATTTTATCATATCGCATTATTCCTCCTTTATTTTTGTGCCATATTATAGTATAATTAACTTAAATAATCAAGGGAGGACAGGAGGAAAATGCATGAAAACGATAAGAAAATCCGTTTTCGATACAGTTTCTAACACATTTACATTTAGCAACACATATACAAACGTAGATATAGGAAAGAGACTAAGAGACGAACGTTTAAAAAATAGATATACATTAGAGCAATTAGCAAAAGAACTAAATACAACAGTAGAAGTAATACAGGCATGGGAAGATAGTTTTTCTCTTCCAGCAGATAATTTTGTAAAAAAGTTATCTAAATTATATAACGTATCAGAAAAATATTTATTGGGATTAGAAGATTAGAGAACTAATCTTTTTTCGTTTGTCAAGAAAAAATCTACTTTGCGAATTGAAGAAATATTTAAAAAAATACTTGTCTTTTTAAAAAAGACGTGCTATAATTAATCATGTATTTGAACTTGATGCGCTCATAGCTCAATTGGATAGAGCGTTTGACTACGGATCAAAAGGTTAGGGGTTCAACTCCTCTTGGGCGCACCACTTTATTATTATCGGGAAATGGCTCAACTTGGTAGAGCACTTGGTTTGGGACCAAGGGGTTGCAGGTTCAAATCCTGTTTTCCCGACCATCTTAAATTATTAATGTTGATTTATTCAACATTTTTTTTATGTAAAAGAGATGTGTTAATATCAAAGTTTTTTAGTGATATTACAAGTGAAAATGAATTAAGAACAAAATATTTATTTTTTATGAAAAAATATCATCCAGATTTATCTAAAAATGAATAGTTAGAAAAAGATATAATGAAATATGTAAGAAAATAAATGCTGAATATAAAAATTTAAAAGGTACTTTTCATAATGTAATAGACGATTTAACAATTATGTATACTAATGTATTTGATGTAAAATATACAAGTATGTGAGAACGAGTAATAAATAATAGTATTACTGCACAAGAAGCTGTTCTTTGAATTATGTGATTTTAATGTAAAAAATGTGTAGAACTGTATTATTTTTAAGTATGTGTGCTATTGCTGAAAAAGATATCCTTATTAACTTAAGTAGTGACGATGCTATTCGCTTTTTTTGATGATAAAATTTTAGCATATAATTTACCATGATACGCTTTCTTTTTATTGTTAAGTAGAGATTATTTAAAAGAATAATCATTTGATAGTTGAATTGAATTTTGTTAGAGACAATGAGATAATCTTTATGATAAATATATTGAAATTCATGTAGGAAAATTGATAAAGATATAATTAAAATAAAAAACTTTCAATTGAAAGTTTTTTTGTAAAGATAATATTACTCATATTTTATAATTGATACGGATTTCTTCTTTTTCAGCTAATTCTATTGCAATTGATTTACCTTGGCTTAATTATGCGGTTGCTATTTCTAAATCAATAGCAGCTCTATTTTTTTGATAATAGTTAATTAATTCTTTAAAACTTAGAAATTCATACGCTCTTACTGCTGTTGCACCACTATATTCCTCAATTACTCTTTTAACTACGCAAAAAGATAAATCAGATTCATTATCACCAGGCTGGTCTCTAAGTGCCAAATATTCGACATAGCTACTTGATTTACTTATGTATAATCTACCTCTCTTTGAAGTTAAGATAGCTTG
>CASFCU010000071.1 GCA_949293285.1 uncultured bacterium | reverse complement strand
TTTTTCTTCTAAAAAATCTTTAGCATTATTCCAACTATCAAATCCATTTTCAATTAAATATTCTTCATCATTAAAATAATCATCAAATTGTTTCTTATATTCCCATATATAATTATCATATTTAACTAATTTTGGTGCTTTACCATCTTTTATTAATCCTAATAATTCATAAACGCTAATTGTATTATTCATAATCAAATCTCCATTCTACATATCTTTTTAAATATCTTATTGTTATATTTATGGGTTTGCCATTATATAATACCTTGCCTACTTCTATTTTCCCATAGTAATTAGTATATCCTTTTGAAGTGCTTATTATTTTATCTATTATTTGTCCTATTTCTTTATAGGATAAATTAGTATTATTTATTAGTTTCATATTATCTACCATCCTAAAAATAACAAATCATATTCTTTAAAATCTATAGTTTTATATAATCTAACTAGCTCGAATATTTGATGTTCGTATAACCAACTATCACATATACAATCTGTATTCTCATTTAAGTTAATAGCATTAAGTCTTGTCCACCATACTCTATATTCTTGCAGATGTTCTTCGTATTTTTCAATGATTTGCTCATTAGTTAAATTTTCATTACTTTTTAAATATTCATACATTTTTACTATTTTATCTTTATAAATATTAATGGTTTCTTCTAATGCTTTTTTACCAACCAAATATACATCATAATCGCTAAACAAATCGTCAACTTCTTCTTTTATAAAGAGTTTGTCACCAGTTGCATGAATTCTTTCAATTGTATCATCCCAATATAATTTTCCATATTCGAATATACATTTACTTTTATGTTCTAATACATCTAACATACTAACATAACCTTCTTCTTTATCACCATACTTTTCAGTAAGTTCTTCTAAAGTCATGTTTCGTATTTTTTTAACATCTTTTTTTAGTATCTTATATAAATAATTCCTATAACCCATTATTTTCATCTCCTTTATTATCTAAGATTTTTAATAAATCTTCTTTTATTTCACTTAATAAATACATATTACTGCATTTAAAGTATAGTTTCCCGATTGTTTCATTATGTTTTTCAATAAATTCTTTTGCTTTATTTATAATATCTTCTCTTTGTTGTAGTTGTTCTTTTAGTAGTTGTTCTTTTAGTTGTTTATTTTCTTCTTCTAAACTTCTCATAAAATCAGTAATTTCATAATCCAAACCATAGTAGAATTTACCATTTATATTTAAATTTCCTCTACCTATACAATAAAATTTTTCATTCATTACTTATCACTCTTTTCTAAATCTCCAACACTTAGTATCTTTAAAACATAATATAATTTATTAGGTTCTGCTCCCCATTCTTTTTTCCCATAACCCCTATAAATTAAACAATGGCATTTTATTTTAGGACTATCTTTTCTATACCCATTTCTAAAAATTATATTGTTAAAATCACTCTCAAATGGTAGATATATTTTAAATCTGCTATCATAATAAGGTTTAATTTCTCTGTATTCTTCTTTCTTAACCCCTGATTTAATCATATCAAACCATTTCTTTTTTATTGGTAATGTTAGCATTTTATCCTCCTCTTTAAGCATTTATGGCTTATGTATCTTATGTCATGTACTATATCCATATCTAGTTCACGATCGTGTCTAATTATTAGCACTTTATCGTACATATTTTCATCATATTTGCTTATCACGTTATTTATTTCTTCTTCGTTATTAACTACTGCTACTTTTTCTACACTTCTATCACAGAAGAATATATAAATTCGATAATTATATTTATTCATTTTATTCCTTTTCTAATTGGTCGGATTCGACCAAATTAACTTTATCAATTTCTTAAACAAAGAAAATTAATGATTACCATCTAAGCAATTCACCACTATTTATTAATTGTTTTATCTCAGCCATTTCTTCATTAGAATATTGCTTCTTCAATCCTACCATTATGCTTGGTGGCATTGGTATTTCTTGATTAATTGGTTTCCAAATATGTAAACAATATGGGTGATTATTTACATAATCTTTTTCAGCTGGATGGTATTGAATACAACACTCGTCTTTATCCCAAAATGCGTCTTTAACTGCACACATTTGTTCCCAACTAGGACATCTATTTATAATACTTACTGAACAATGCTCCCAACCTGCTCCCCAAGACATAATAAAATGTAGCTTGGTTCTTGATTTTTTATCGTAAAAAGTACCGCCTATTGCATCTTGCCCCTCTTTGGTTATTTGAATATATCCATTTTGTTTTATTTCTTCTAATTTTTTCATTCTCTCTCCTTATCGTGTATATTTCCTATAACTTTGAATTTGTACATTCCACTCTGTCCAATATGAATAACCATTACTATCATCATACATTTCTTCATATTCTTCTTCAGTATAATGCTTATGTAAACATTCATCAGAACAATAGTATTCTAGTCCATTATCTATATAATAACCTTCGTCCATATCTTTACCACATTTAATATTTTTCAGCCTCTTCTTTTGTCCAAAAGAAGTGTATACCTGTTGAACATTCAACGTTATAAATTAAATCAAAGTCATTGACTTCAACTATTTTACCAACTTTATAAATAAAGTTAGAGTCATAGTCGCTAGATATAGTTAACCCTTTGGTACTCTTGCCATCTATACTAATAACTTTAGCTCTGTTAGTCCTACATTTATTATTATTTATAGAAAATACAATTGAGCCTTTTTGTAACTCCAATTCAACTATCTTATTTTGGCACTTTTTATAAACAATAACTTTTTTGTTCATAATTTTGCCTTTTCTTATCTGTTCTTTGTCACTTAGGTCAGCTTCACTTAGGTCAGCTCCACTTAGGTTAGCTCCACTTAGGTTAGCTTCACTTAGGTCAGCCCATCTTAGGTCAGCTCCACTTAGGTTAGCTCCACTTAGGTTAGCTTCACTTAGGTTAGCCAATCTTAGGTTAGCTCCACTTAGGTTAGCCCATCTTAGGTTAGCTCCACTTAGGTTAGCTCCACTTAGGTTAGCCCATCTTAGGTCAGCCCATCTTAGGTCAGCTTCACTTAGGTCAGCCCATCTTAGGTCAGCTTCACTTATAATAGCCTCTTTAAGTGTATCTTTTAATGTGTTATTTTCTTTTTCGTATTCAAACAACACATTGCCAAAGATATTTTTGATTTGTATTTTTACTTTTTTCATAAATCCTTTATTTCTCCTTCTATTTTTTATTAATTATTTGAAACATTATACTCCATATTTTCAAATTGTTCTTTTGTTACTATTGATTTAATATCTTCATTATAATATGAATAATAGTCGTCATCTCCACAACACACTATAATCTTTACATTTTTATCTTCTAGATAACTACTTGTTTCTATTCTAATTACTTTATTGCCATTAATATAATCTCCTATTCGTATTAAATCTATAATACTTTCTTTAGCATCCCAAATATCTTCTCTTTTTACATATTCATTAAAGTTACAATCACTATGAATTGTTCCATTTTTATCTACTATTAATAAATCACCACAATCTTCGAGTATTTTTGTTATGCCTTTTCTTGTTCTAATGTAGTTTCCTTCTTTTATTTCCATTATTTCACCTCATCAAATGTAATATTCAGTTTCTATATAGTTAGCTTCGTTACTATATCTTTCTATTGTTCTAAATGAATATAATTCTACTTTTTTATTCATACTTACTTCAAGAGTACAATCTCTTATTATGTTATTGCCTTCGTATTCTTCACTAGTGTTTACTTCTGCTACTCTTATGTCATCAATCCAAGCCTCTACATCACTACTAAACCAAATTCCGTAGTCCTCTCTTGCTTGATCTGATAAATGTTTTACCAAACTTTCTAAACTCACTTTTTTCATTTTACACTTTCCTTTCTGTTATTTGCATTTTACATTACTTAAATTTTTAAAAAACATATATTTTTTGTATGTTCCTTCTTGTTGTTTTCTTAACTCTACTTGTTTATCATATGTATCAGCTTGTTGTGCTAATTGCCTCATTCTAATACTTTTAATACGTTCTTCACGAACTTTATCAGCTAATCTCATTTTTTACTTAGCCACTCAATCACTTTATCGTATTCAAAACGATAATCGCTTGTCTTGCCCTTTAATTTAATGTGTGGCATTCCTTCCTTACAATATTTATAAATTGTTCTAATACTTATGTTTAATCTTTTGCTTAATTCTTTTGTATTAATCATTTTCTATCCTCCTTGTGATTTAATATTATCAAATATTCATAAATTTGTCAATAAAAAAAGAACTATTTCCCAAAATAATAAATTGTTAGTCCTTTTAAACCTATATTATCGTTCAAATAATCCCAAATTAAATGTTTAAGTTTCATTTGTATTTCTAATTCATAAACATAATCTTTCCAGCATTTTCTATATTCATTTTGTAGTTTAATATTTTTTACTCTATCTACGTTTTGATAATTTCTTTTATAAAAGTCTGCATTTTCGCAAAATTCCTTATAATTTTTAAATGTCATATATTTAACCCTCCATTATTCTTTAAAACTAACCTTTTTTGAACATATTCAGGTTTTACTATTAATACACCCTTCTTTGTTCTCTTGCCTTTATATTCCTTTTCAAATGACTTCAAAATGTCATGAATTCTAACTAAGCATTCTCTATCTAATCTTCCAAGTAAGTTTTGTTCTATAAGTTCGCTTGTAATTGCCAAAAAGCGTTCATAATCATATTGTTCGACAGTATGTAAAAAATCGTGACTTGTATCTTGCATTAAAATAGAACCATTCCACCTAAAATAGCCTTCACCAAGTCCTAATGCTTTGCAATTTCTTCTTGGTATAATGGTGTGATGGTAGCTCGCGCCTTTTCTATCAAATCGAAATCCCATAAAGTCCATACCTAATTTTTTAAGTTTAAACTCATTAATCATTAACCTAGTTATTTCTCGCATAACAAAAAAAGAGCAAACGAAACCAATCGTTTACTCCTTACCTCCCATTAATTTATCTGCAAACATAATAATCACCCTACCATAACAAGTATACTACTTTTCTATTCCTTTTGCAATTCTATCTAATTGTCTATCCATTTTAGCTATTCTACTTTCAAATACTGCTTCATTTAACTTTAATGCGTTTTTTAATTGTGCAATTACATTTTCAACGTCGCCTATCTCTTCGGCAAAACGATCTAAACAATCGTAACTACTTGTAAATAGTTGTTCGGTTGCTTCATCTAGCTCTCTTAATTCTTCTTGCAATTTTTCTAATTGATGTACTAATCCATATTTGCAATATACTTTCATTAATTTTTCCTCTAATTGTTTTTCTCTTTTCACTAGCTTAACTCCTTTTTTATATTCTCTAAATCTTGTAGACAATAATCGCCTTTGTAATAGTTCTTGATAAGATTATTTATTAAATTAATTGCTCTATCAATTTTACTCTGAACTTTATTTATTTGCTCAATAAGTTCTTGTTCACGTTTTACTACATCAGATATAACTTGTTCTTTATTTTGTATATCATAATTTTTACGTGCTTCTTCAATAGCTTGTTCTATTGTTAGATTATTTTTCTTTTTATACTTTACTATTTGTTCAAAAGTATAATTTTTTAAATAATTGTATATTTGTTGTCTTGATGTACCTATGTATATCGAAAACTCTTTAAGTGTCACTGTTACTCCATTAACTTTAATTTTCTTCATTATTAACCATCTCCAATAAAATTGGTCTATATTTTTTATTATTTGCGTGTACTACGTTTAAATGACACTTTTGACAAAGCATTATGCAATTTTTAGGATTGTCAGTTTTATCTTTGCCTCTACCCATAATATGGTGAAGATGCAGATTTTCAACACTACCACACAACCTGCATCTTCCTTTATCCCTTACAAATACTTTGTTGTATGTGTCATTTGATACACATAAGCGCTTTTTACTTAGTTTTTTAATTGGCTTTGCTTTTTTATATTCTTTATTTAAACACTCCATATAACACGTTTTTTCTACTATTTTTCCTATTTTAGTGCAATAGTAGTATATTTGCCCCTTTTTATGCCTAACTCGGCTATAAATACACTTATTTAGCATTTTTTCCTATGTTAGTAATTTCTTTTCCTATTTTTTCCAAATACTTACCTATCTTAATTAAGTCTTTTTGATTATCTTGTATTTTTTTTGTTAGTAAAACTATTTCTATTAATTCTAGCCTGCATAATGGTCTTGTTATATTATCCATATATTCTTTGTTTTCTGCATCATTAATAGTTTTTGCATTAATTTCATCAAGTTTTTTTAAAAAATTATCAATATTCTTTTCAATATATTCTTTAGCTACCATTAATTTCATTTGTATTTCTTCTAATTTTTTCATCATATCTAACATTTTACATTCCTTCTTTCTTTATTTAAAATGGTAAATCGTCATCAGACAATTTTAATTCTTTTCCAAATTCCTCAAATATATCTTCCTTAACTTCTTCATTAACTTCAATAGCTGGCTTTTCTTCTTTCTTTTTTGTATCTAAAAATTCTACATTACTTACTAATACATAAGTCTTGTATCCTTTGCTACCATCATTTTTTTCATAAGTATCTATTCTTAATTCACCTTCAATAGCAATCTTACTACCTTTACCACAATATTTAGATAAGTTTTCAGCTTGTTTGCCCCAAACTTGTATATTAATAAAGTCCGTTTCTCTTTCTCCATTTTGATTTATTCTTGGTCTTTGTACTGCCAAATTAGTATCTAACACTGCTTTATTTGTGCTAGTATATTTTAATTCTAGATTTCTAGTTAAATTTCCTATTAATATTATTTTATTCACAATTATTCTCCTTTATCACATTTTTGTAATGTTTTTCAAAATACATATTTTTCTAAATATTCTAATTCGCTTGGTCTTTTTTTATGTTCAATACAATAAATCATATATTTAGCTCTACCCTCTAATTCTTCAATTAATTCTTTATCTTCTTTTATACTTATTTGCTTATTATGTAATTCTGATATTTCTACATTTAAAGGATCTTGTTGTTCATCATCATTTAAAGTATTAACATTTAAAACACCATAATCTTTATTTAAAGTACTCATTTGTATTTGGCAATAATAGGATTTAGGAATATTTAGTTTTATACCTTCCCATTCTGCATTAAAAACTCTTTTAGCTTTCCATTTTTCAAAAGTTAATATGTTTATAACTTTATTTTCGACAGGTATTCCACTTTCCAATTCTCTCGAATCTAAACTCACTACCAAATTTTTAACTCTTGGGTTTTCAATTCTTTCATTAAATACAAGTTTTTTATCATTAACTTTTTCGTAATATTTCAAGCAATCTTCTTCAAGTATATTTCCACTTATAATAGCATCATTATCTAATTCTTCATAATCTATCAATCCAATTTTTAATTCCCATAAATCTTGGCAATCTTGACTATCAAAATTTAGTATTTTGTATATTTCGCTTGCACCTAATTGTTTTCTTCTTTTTTCTTTTTCTTTATTTGATAACACTATTCATCACCTTTTAATACTAATTCCATTTGTTCTAGTAATGATTGCCATTTTTCTGGATTGTTATAATCTTTAATAAAAGTTTCATTGTTAGTGCCTAGTACTTCATATATTTTTTCTTTTGTTTGATATTTTTTTACCATTTGATTAAATGTTTTTTTAATTTTAGCTTGTAATGCACTTAATTTTTTTCTTTCTTCTTCTTTAGCTATCTCTCCTCTTATTTTGTCAGGATCATCTTTAGAAGTTGCTATATTAAAGTATTTTAGTAAAAAGTATCTATTTGCATAAGTTAATCCGCTACCAAGTGCTTGGCTTCCGTCTGCCTGCTGTCCCACTAAACCCCAATCAATAACTTCTTCTTCTTTTGTATAAATGTCTTTCCATACAAATTGCATTTCACTTCTAACTAATATGTCAGTTTTAGGCTGTCCTTTTGCATTTTGATAATTAACAATTTCACTATAAAATGTACTAGGTACAAATCTAGGTGTTAATTTTATTCCTAATTCAATCATTTTATCGTTAATTGTTAAAAGTATTGTTTCTTCTTTTACATAAGTATATCCATGACCTTCAGCATCTTTTTGCATAATTGAAACCAATTTTTTTAATTCCATTATTTTTTCATCTAATGACATATTTATTTGAACATCTTTTTTAGTTGTTTGTTCTTCAACTACTTTTTCTTCTTTCATTTTACACTTTCCTTTCATAATTTAATATTAACACATTTTTTACATTTTATCAATATTTAATATTTTTCAGCCACTTCTTTTGTCCAAAAGAAGTGTATACCTGTTGAGCATTCAACGTTATAAATTAAATCAAAGTCATTGACTTCAACTATTTTACCAACTTTATAAATAAAGTTAGAGTCATAGTCGCTGGCTACAGTTATTCCTTTGGTACTCTTGCCATCTATACTAATAACTTTAGCTCTGTTAGTCCTACATTTATTATTATTTATAGAAAATACAATTGAGCCTTTTTGTAATTCTAATTCAACTATCTTATTTTGGCACTTTTTATAAACGATAACTTTTTTGTTCATAATTTTGCCTTTTCTTATCTGTTCTTTGTCACTTAGGTTAGCCCATCTTAGGTCAGCTCCACTTAGGTTAGCTTCACTTAGGTTAGCCCATCTTAGGTCAGCTTCACTTAGGTCAGCCCATCTTAGGTCAGCCAATCTTAGGTTAGCTCTACTTAGGTTAGCTCCACTTAGGTTAGCCCATCTTAGGTTAGCTCTACTTAGGTTAGCTCCACTTAGGTTAGCTCCACTTAGGTCAGCCAATCTTAGGTCGGCTTCACTTAGGTTAGCTCCACTTAGGTTAGCCCATCTTAGGTTAGCTCTACTTAGGTTAGCTCCACTTAGGTTAGCCCATCTTAGGTTAGCTCTACTTAGGTTAGCTCCACTTAGGTTAGCTTCACTTAGGTTAGCCCATCTTAGGTCAGCTCCACTTAGGTTAGCCCATCTTAGGTCGGCTTCACTTATAATAGCCTCTTTAAGTGTATCTTTTAATGTGTTATTTTCTTTTTCGTATTCAAACAACACATTACCAAAGATACTTTTGATTTGTATTTTTACTTTTTTCATAAATCCTTTATTTCTCCTTCTATCTTTTATTAATTATTTTAAACATTATACTCCATATTTTTAAATTGTTCTTTTATTAAAATTGTTTTAATATCTTCATCTTACCTCCACAAATCTTATACCTAATTCTTTATATAAATATTCTTTTTCAATCTTATCTAAATTCCAATTTTTAAATATGTTTTCTTTGATTGCTAATAAATCATTAATATTATTTTCAAATTTTGCTTTAAATACTTGCCTTTTGTATATTGGCAACCAAAATTCTATAAAGTAATCAAAGTAGTTATTCATTTTATGTCCTTTAATAAATCTAATAAGTCTTCCAAATACTTTCTATCAAACAATTCGTATTTATGATTACCATAGCTTTTTGCGTTTAAATGTTTTTCCAATTCACATTTTACCTTTTCAACTATTCTAATCAATGTATCATTTTTGTCTTTTTCATTTTGGTATAGACTTTTGTATTTATTTTTTTCATCAATTAAAGATTCTATTTGTTCAGTTGCATTTTTTATTATATCGTCTCTTTGCCTTAAAACACACTCATGGTTTTCTTTATATTCTTGTAATTCTTGTTCTAACATTTTTTTATCAAATTTTGCTTGTTCTAACCCTGTTTTATATTCTTCTGATAACATTTCTCTTATAATTGAAACTATTTTATCTAAATAGATACAATCTTGACATATTCCTTCTAATTCAAATTTTATTATTTTTTCATTTATTTCTTCTTCTCTCATATATCCTCCTTATTATCATATATATTTCCTATTACTTCTATATATTCAAAATTTTGATAAGTAAATTCGTAATTAATTTCTTGCTTTTGCATTATAAAACAACCACAATCAAATTCTACAATGTCTGTAAATTTTTCATTAACTTTTACTATATCTCCCTCGTAAATTTCTACACCATTTTTGTCTTTTAAGCCTGTGTATTGCATAAGCTCGCTAAACCATTCACCATATCCAGTTTGTAAATTGTGGTATGTTCCTGTACCTTTTTTATCAAACTCTATTATGTCATGAACACTGGTTAAATATCGCATTTTCTTTAAATCGTTATCCCATACTCTAAATTTTATTTCACGCATTACTTATCCTCCTTTATAATCCAAGTTCTTCTAAAGTATATTCTTTTTTATACTCCATATTTTTATACATATCGTTACCATTAAAGTATGGCAAATCAATAAATTCATCATCAATTATAGATATTTCTATAAATGTTTCATTAAGATAACCATGTTTTGCTATATACCCAATTCTATTTCTAAATGGTCTAATAACATTACGCAGATACTCTTTTTCTTTTTCATCAAGTATCTCTTTTACTTCGTATATTGTTTTATATTTTATTGGACGTTCTACTTTTAATACTTTATCAAGTCCTTCAAAATCTTTTAGTTTTTCGTTGTGTGATGATTTAATAAACACTATTTTTTTGTTATTAGCACAATTTAAATATGTAACTATATCTCCCTTTTTTAAAATTAAATCTTTATTCATTATCTATCTTCCTCCCTATTTTCTAAAATATCTCTAATATCAGTTAATATACTTGCTATGTGTACTAATATACACATTATTATTATTCCTAGTATTAGCATTTTGTCTCCTAAATTAATTTAAAAGTAACTCTTTACTTTCCTCTTTAGCCAATATTTTGTTATTAGAGTTTTTATTGTAATATAATTCCATATCTTTTTTTAACCAATTTGGGATTGATCCTGACTCTAACCAATTACAAGCTTTTTCATATTCTATTGGTTCTTTAAAATAACCATCAGCTCTCATTATTTCTAAAATTTTGCTTTTTGTTTGTTCTTTATGTTTATCACACTCTTCAATTATTTCATTAATTTTAGGTAAATATTTTGTTTTCTTTATCAAAGATTTAATTGCATTTTTAAAAGTATTGTAAGTATAAATTTTAATAAATTCATAGTATACTTTGCACTCATCTTGTGTAAATTCTTTACCATATGCTAATCCTAAAAATTTCATTCCTTTAATAAAATCTTGTTCGTTCATTTTTACCTCCTAAAAATCACTTATATCTATTGGAATATCTTTTGTTGTTAAGATTGTTTCTCGTTGGTTCAAATAGCTTTCAAATTTATTCCCGAATAACGTTTCTGGTCTTAAATAAGTGTTCATGTTTTTATCATTTAGCCATTCATTAGTTTTTTTATCTATAACAATTTTAAAATCGTCTATACTAAAACCTTCATTTAATCTTGTTTTAATTTTATTTATATTATTTTTTGTATATTTAAAGTGTTTATTAGTTTTAAAATTTAAGTAGTCAATAATTTCTTTCATTTTCGGTTCACATTGTTCTGCTTTAGCTGAACTATATACTTCTATACTATTCTTATCTATACTATTCTTATCTATACTATTCTTATCTATACTATTCTTATCTATACTATTCTTATCTACGTATCCACTCGTTGCACGAGATAAAAATTCCCATTTTTTCTTAACTAAATCTGAATTTAATTTTTCATTAATTATTTCATCCCTAATAGCATTATTACATTCATAACAAATTACAGCAATATTATCTAATTCATGAACTCCTCCTTTGCTAATTGGTACTAAATGTTGGATGCTAGGCATATTACCTTTAATACCAGAATTAATTCTCATTAATTTACCACACACAGGGCAAATTTCGTTATCAAAAGAATTTCTAATTTTGTACAAAAAAGAATATGGTAAACTACTATTTTTATAGGCATCATCTCTCTTTTTTTGCCATTCTGGTGTTTCTTTTATACTAGTTTCTAATAATATATTACTTTCTTCATCATTGTCGATTAATTCATATTCTTTATTTTCGTTTAATTTTAAATGTCTTAATTCATCAATATATTTTGTACTCTTTATTCTATCTTTTTGTAAGTTGTTATTTAATTTCCAATGAGATATTACTATAACTCCACTTTTAAATGGAATTATAAGTTTTTTCATAATCAATACTTTTATGTCATCTTCTTTACCGCCTATTATTCTTAAAGTGGATTTCCAATTATCAACAAAACCATAATCATCAGCTCTCATATTTAAATGAAAATACACAGCTTGACTGGTTAATGGCATATCTAAAAATTGATCACTATCTATAATACTTTTATCAAACATTCTTTTATTTGCCATATTAATTGCCTTTCTTATCAAAATATTCTTCAATTTCGGCCATATAATGAATAGCCTTTACTATACTAAAAGCAGTCATTTTAGAACAACCTTGTTTTTTATTTACTATTCTACTCATAGTGCTTTCAGTTATTCCTACCACTTTCGCTATTTCTCTTTGATTAATTGTCTTAAATTTATCAGTCTTTGCAATATACATTTTATCACCTACCTTTACTAAATTATAATCCTTTGTTGATGTAATGTCAACAATAATTTTAAATAAAAAATACTAAATTTACACCTAGTATTCTTTTTATATTCAAATATACCTTTATTTATTGAATAAACCTATTAAATTTCAATGAAACATATTTCCTAGATAAATTATACCCAAGACACACTTTCGTTGCTTATTCTTCGTTTAAATAGGTTTCTTCACTATCTTCTTCTTTTTCGGTAAAATTATTACTTTCACAATAAGGACATAATTCTATCTTTTTACCACTTAATGAATTAAATTCACTAGCTACTCCGTAAAATATATCTAAATCTTGTTCTAGTGGTTTTTCAAATGTTTCTCCACAGTCTAAACACTTATACATTACTTATCCTCCTTGATAATGTCTTTAAGTGATTTTACTTTTAGCTTTAATCTTTTGTTTTCTTTTTTTAAACGATCAACTTCTACTGACTCATTCAATTTGCTCATAAAAGCATTGTATAGTTCATCTTTAATTGTGTTTTGTAATGTTTCTACCTCATTTTCTAATGTATTAATTCTTTTTTGCATTTTTACTAAATCTAATATTTTCATAATTATTCCCCCTCAAATACTCTTGAATATTTACTTAATATTTTAGTACATAAAACAATAGTTCCTAAAGCAAATAATTTACTAGCTAGAAAAAGTAATGTATTACTTGTTTCTAAACCTAAACTTAATATACTTATTAAGATAACTCCTACTAAAACTTTAACTACCCAATTCTTTAAATTTTTTCTTTTTTTCATTTTGCATTTCTCCTTTTCTTATCTTAATATTATCAAATATTCTTAAGTATGTCAATAATAATCTTGCAAAGGTCAATAAAAAAAGATTAGTTTACACTAATCAATATAATTTTTACTAACCCAACCTGTTAGTTCTACTTTGTCCCAACCATTAGAGTTGTCTTTTATTTCAACTTTTGTATTGTCATTCATTAATGCTAATACTTTATCATTAGTTGAGTTGCTAATTCGTAAATTAAGTCCGTCATTTGAACTGACTTTAGAATTATCAATATAATTTCCACTAGCGTATCCTACAACTTTTACTTTATACCAACCGTCTTTTTCTTCGAGTATTTCAACTTCGGTATTATTGTTTAACAATGCTAGTATTTTATAATCAGTTGAGTTGCCTTCACGCAAGTTTAACCCATCATTTGAATTAACTTTACCTTTTTTAGTTTCTACATGAACTTTTATTTTATCTCCATATTTTTCTTTAGTTGAATTTGCAACAACTTGTCCTTCATAAAGTTCTAAATAGTCAAATGGGTCAATAGTAGATTCTTTATAAATATTTTGTCCTTCTTTATAAAGCCCAAAGTGTAAATGTGGTCCTGATACTTTTCCAGTAGCACCCATATTACCTATTTGTTCTCCCATTTTGACTTTTTGTCCTTCTTTAACAATAATTTTAGACAAATGATTATGTGAAGCTATCATACCATTTTTAAGCTTTAAATGAACTACATTACCGCCCATTGATTGTTTTTCAATACGATATACTTCTGCATCATCGCAAGCATAAATTGGGGCATTTTGTCCACCATAGTTAGCATTCCAACCGAAGTCTAAACATTTTCCAAAGTGATATCCTTGTGTAATTCCTATATATTTTAAAGGGTATCTCATTCTTCTTCCTCCTCATCAATTTCATTAATAATATCAATCATAATTTCTTCTTCTGCACTCATTATTTATTTTTAATATTTACTAAATCGGCAATACCACCCGCACCCATAGTTGAAACTAAACACAATACTAATGCTTGTAATAAACTTGTTTCAACACCGGTAAAATAGCAAATAAATGCACTTATAACTCCAATAACAACGTTTTGCAAAGGAATAAATTTGTTAGGTATATTATCAATAAATAATTTTGTTATTGAGCCTAAAATATAAGTTATTATTGAAATTATTACAACATATGTAATTTCCATTTTATCATCTCCTTATACCTATATTTTACCAAAAAAAAAGGAAAGTGCAAAATGCACTAAGTATAGGGGATGGTGGCTAGGTAAGTTCATTATAGGGAAAATGCAAAATGAAATCAATCTTGCCACCTAATTTAATTTTAACATAAAATTAGTGAGAAATCAAAATTATTGGCAAACGATTATTTATTCACTCTTTCTTTTTCTTTTTCTTGCAATTCTTCAATGTAAAGTATTAGTTTTTCTACTTCATCTTTTATTTTGTATAAATGTAATAAAAAAGAAGATGAATCTATGTTTATTTTTGTAGGGTCCTCCTTAAACATAGCTTGTCATCTCCTTTACTAGATTAATGATATAAAAAAAGATATCCTATTTTCTAGGACACCTATATCAATTTTTTAAAGGTGGTAAATTTAATGGTTTTTCTAATTGTTCGTATATACTTTTACATTCATTTTTGATTATGTTATTTTCATCATAATCTTTTATATTTCTAATCTCTTCGTAAGATTTTCTTTCTCTATAAAAATATCTAAAAATTTCATATCTCAAAGGGTAATTAACCCTCCAATAATTCTCATAGTCTAAAATAATTGGATTGTTTGGAGAAATACCAACAAAATCTCTTAATGGATCATACTTTGATATTCTACCACTCCACATATACATATCACTTATATCAGATTTGCCACTTAATATATATGCAGTAAATATAGCACACATTACTCCAACAGTTATGTCAACTCTTGCAACTACAAATAAGCTAGTAAATATTAATAAAGTCCATATTAAGCATTTTTGCCATGCTTTATAATGTTTAGGAAGTTTAAAATATGCTCTACTTATTTGAAAAGCGAAAAATACTATCAACATATCTCTAAGACTAACTTTTAAATAATAGCTACTTACAATTAAAAGCATAGTTTCTATTATGTTAAATATAATACTTGCAACATTCCAATACTTTTTGTTCATTACCCTATCACCAATTTAAGTATAACAAAAAAAGAGTAATATCTCAATTACTCTCCCATTTCAGAATCTGCAAAAAAGAACCATGAATTTATCATTATTAACCTCCTAATATTTTTGTATAATGATTTATTGCTACAATCATAACAAAATTCATTATTATTATCATTATATTTATTAGCAATAAGCTAACATTTCTTAAAGTTATGCTTTTTATCTTATTATTTTCATTTCTATTCCATAAATTACGATATGATTTGTAAAGAAAATTAAAACTATTTCTAAACATAAATATCATATAAAGAATAATTCTATTTATAATATATGCCAAATAGTAATTTCCAGTGACTTTAAAAGCAATAAATGATGTTGCTGTCAAATAAACACTACCGAGGGATATTACAAACAAATCGCTTATATGAGCTTTAAAAAGATACTTATTAATTATATAAATATAAACAATATATCCTAAATAGAACAACAGTTGATATCTACATATCATAATTAAAGCAATATAACCTATTGCCAATAATAAAAATAATTTTAATCTTTTTTCCTCTAAATTCTTTGTATATACCAAAAACAAAGTAAAATATAATACCTCAGGCAATAAACCCAAGAAAATACTAATTATAAAATTCATTTTACCTATCCCCTCAATCCAATATTACTACAAAATTAAAAAGTAGTCAATTTAACTACTTTTTTCCAATATAAATTGTTCTATAACAAATTACTATTTTGTCTTTTGGTATATCTTTAGAATACTTTATTTGATAATGCCTAGAAAACATAATTTTAAGCCTAAATAAGAGCTTTTTAATCAAGATAACCACTTACCTATCAAGAACGCTAAAATCGCTAAAACGACGTATTTAACAACTTCAAAAATGTACTTCTGATAATTACTACTATCTTTAAGTATAGTTCTTTCATCAAGTGTATTTTCTAATGATTTTGTTTCACTTTCTAATTTTGTATTTAGTTTGTCAACATTTTTTTCTAACGTGTTTATTCTATTATTTATATTTGCACGTTCTTCTTCATTTCTACTATTAGAACGGTTAATTGCTTCTTTCCAATTGTTAGTAATAGTTGCTAATTGTGTTGTTATATTATCTAGTTTAAGTATTATAGTAGCTAAATTAGTGTTATGTTCGTTTATTATTTTTAAATCTTCATCTCTATATTGTTCTAATTTAACAATTCTTTCTTTTATATTTTCAATATCTTTTTTTATTACGTCCATTTAATTACCTAAATATCTAAATAAAATATGTTGTTTAATTTTAATATAACATCACCACTTGTTGTTAAATTAAAGCCAGTCGCACTTATTGTATTAACAACTATTTGGGCAATCTTGCCACCATACTGTGCAACAAGATAATTTGTTGAATAAGCAACATAAAAAGTAACAGGTATTCTATGATAATCGTTTGATGGTGCTCTAAATTCTAAACATACTAATTTATTTAATAAATTAACATTTGTAGTTATTCGTACACCATTCCCGCTTTCATCACCACTCCATTCAACTTGTTTCCACTTTATTTTAGGTATCTTTGAATTTGTTTCATTAATAGCACCAACTAAATTAGTTTTATCAGTTGTATTTAAGTTTTCTAATAAACCTAAATCATCTTCTACATTTTGTTGCAATAAGTTTAAATTAGTACTATCAATAGGTGTAGTTGTACTTGGTAAGTCTTGAAAATTAATCTTTTCCATCTATTTTCCTCCTTAATTCTATATTTTCTTTTTCTAATTTATCTATTTTTTTCATTAATTCTTGAATTAAAATGGTATTTACTCTTGTTAAGTCCTCGTATGAATATGATTTTATATTTTTATCTTCTTGATTTTGTGTAACGTGTAATATTTTACCTAAAATACTATTTTCAAAATCTTCAATAATAAAACCATAGTTGTTTTTTTGCCCTCCACAATACTTTTTTTTGTAGTTATATTCATAACTTGGCATTTTTTTTACATTTTCGTACAATTCTTCAATTTTTCTTTTAGATAATCTTTTTATGTTCTTTTTTACGTTTTTTGAAGAACTACTTGCTAGTAATGTATCGTTAGCATAAACTCCATAAGAAGAGTTTAAATGTAAAGTACCATTATAGCAACGAATATTGATTGTGTCGTTAGGATTGTAAATAGCACTAGCACTATATCTATCGCTTATGAGCATTTTGTATGCTGTTGTAATTCTTACTGGGTCTGTATCAAATTTAATCATTCCGTAATTTCCGCCAAACATTACATCACCGTTAGAATAAATATAACTATCTACATTTGCACTTGTTGAATAAATTGCTGACGTTCCTAAATTCCAACCACTTATTTTGCTTGTTGATGTACCTAATATTACATTTTTTAAAGAAACAGTTGAAGCACTAATAGTACCACCGCTTATCTTATCAGCACTTAATGTACCACCAGTTATATTACTCGCGTTTAAGTTTGTTACATCTACTTTACTTCCGTTTAACGTACCACTTGTTATATTATCAGCTGTTAAATTAGTAACATCTACTTTACTTGCATCTATTGTACCAGTCGTAATATTTGAACCATTAATTGTTGTTGAGCCAGCAGTTGCTAATTTATTATTTGTAAAAGTTGCTATTGCATTTACATTTAGTTTATTTGTATCTATTAAAATTGTTTCTGGACTTAAATTTATTTTAGAAATAACTTCGCTTTCATCAACTTTTTTAGATACTTCAAGATTTATTTCTTTTGCAGTTTGAGTTATCGAAGAATTAAGTTCTACTTTTGTAGCGAATTGTGATGTATATATATTTGAAGTCATTAATCTAACGTAAATATAAGCAGTATTAAACGAGTTTGTATATATATTATAGTCGCCTTCTGTTAATGAAATAGTTGGATAATCAAAGTATTCAGTTGTTGGCATTTCTAATATATATTTAGTTCCATCTGCATTTACTCCAACTTTATGTAAAATATAACATTGAGCGTTTTCATAATCTAATATAAATTCATCATAATTATTACTATCAAAATACCATAAATCTTTTGGAATTGTATATTCTATTTTTTCATTTGTAGTAGTGTTTTCAAATGTAATTTTTCTATTTTTAGGATATAAAGTTGATGATGGATATAAATTCGTTCGTGGATATATACAAGCAAAATCTTTTCCAACTGGTCTTATTCTTAACAAAATAGGTTCACTTACATTTATATTATCTGCACTTATACTTCCATAACCATCAGCTGTTGTTGTTACATCAGCAACTTCGCTTATTTGTCCTTTTAATTGATCTACTTCTATTGTTAATTGAGCAGTTTTATTAACTACTTCTTGATTAGATTCTACTACTGCTTGAATTGTTTGATTTTGTTTGTCTACTACTATTTCTGTTCTTTTTGATATTTCAATAGCGTTTAATGGTTGAACATACGACACTGATGAAGTTATAGTACTTGGTGCTTCAAAATTTAATATTTCGTTTTCAAATGTTGGTCTTAAAACTATGCTGTTTACTATTTCATTACTTTTGTTTTTAATTTGTACTAAATCTCCGCATTCTAGTTGAGGATATAAGCAATTTTTTAAAACAAAACTTGAATAACCAAATCCATTTATTTTATTAAATATAGCTTGAATTAGTTGTGTTCTTTTATCTTGAGTATATGCAAAAGGATTATCGTTTATTGTTAAATATTTAGCGTTGTCAGGATCAACTCCTTCTGCTATTAATGTAACATTTTCTCCTTCTACATTACTCATTCCTAAACTAACTGCTGTATAAGGAAGTGTATCTCGTTTATCTTCAAATTCTTCATAATCTTTTGTTTCTATTATAATATTACTTTCATTTTTAAATAACAATTTTAATTTATTTTCTGGTGTTATTTTAGCAAAATTACAAGAAATTTGAGCGATTGCTGTTACAACATTGCCATACAAAGTATTTTCTCCAAATTGATTAGAATCAACAATAAAATTGCCATTATCTATACTTGTATTTTCTAATTCTACTCCAACTTTTTGACATACTTCCTGCAACACTTTAAATAATGTAACTGTGTTACTTTCATAATTTAGATTAGTTTCATAAGTATTAGCAAATTTTAAACCATAATCGTAAGCAGTAACTTTTACTTCTTCTTTTGTATCGCTTTCTTTTACTGCTTGAACAATAAATGTACCATAGTTTATACTTTCCCAAATTCCATTATCTAATTTATATTCTTTATAAGCATTAAATTCTTTATTTTTAAATTCTAAATCACTATCACTATAAGTAATTTCTATTCTTTTTAAAACAAAAGTACCAATAAAGTTACCATTATTATAGCAATCATCATATAAATTAAACCATAAATAATGTTTAGTTGTTTCCCCACTAAAAACTATATAATCACGCTCTACAACACTATCTTGTTTTAATTTTGAAGTTAAAGAGGTGCTTATTTGTTTCATTTAAGCCACCTCGCTACTTTTTGTTAAAACTACATCAAAATCATTATATCTTTCACCATTTTTAGAAGAAAGCATTGTTTTTTTACCTTTTTCAACAATAAAATTAGCTTGTTTATATGTTTTAGTGTCAACGTCCCAGTATTCATATAATCCGTCTGTAAATTGCTCATTATAAATTTTTATAGTGTCACCATCTAAATTGCCAAATTTAATAGAAATTGTAAGATCATTATATTGTGCATAAATAATTTTTATACTTCCATCTGCTTTTTGGCTTTTATTTAATACAACAGGTTGTTTGTTAAATATATACCCTTTTTCTAATATTTGGCTAAATTTAAAATCATCTTTTTTTATTAAATAATCTTGCATAAATCCCTCCTAAAACATATATTGTAAGTCTTTTTTATCATTGACATCATTTACTACTGTTGCTAAAACTTCGCCATTTACTTCTAATCTTGATGTATAAGTTCCGTTTACTTCTACTGGAGTTGTATTCATTATATTATTGTAAACATTTCCTGTTTGAACATTAGCGCTCATTTTTTCAGTTTCTAAATCAACTGCTTTTTGCATATCGTCATAAACACTAGACAATTCATCTTCAAATCCAACACCAATACCAGCACTCAATTGCTTTCCTATCTCATCGCGGAAAAGACGGCTAGGCGATTTAATTCCAAAGAAATCCTTAAGTCCTTGTAAAACTGCATCTCCAAATCCTTTAATTTTATCTAATATCCAGTCTTTTGCACTATTTATACCATTCCATAACCCTTCAATTAAATTTTTACCAACATCTTTAAATGCACTTAATCCATTATTTTTAAAAGATGTTACCATATTAGTTATTATTTTAGGAATATTTTTTAATAAACTAGGAATTCCATTTATTAGCCCAGTTCCTAATCCTTTTAGTAAAGTTAAGCCAGCACTAATTAATTTACTTGCAGTAAAGAAATTTATTATAGCCAATAATATTGTTGGTAAATTTTTGAGTATTGTTGGAATAGACTTTATAAGTCCTTCAATAAGCCCTAATATTAATTGAATACCAGCCAATACAAATTTATCAAAGTTTTCATTAAAAACTTCTAGCATTTTTATTATTATTTCAACAATTTGTGGTACTAATTCAGGAGCTTGTTGTGCTAATCCTAGCATTAATTGAATAATTAATTGCATACCCATTTCTAAAAGTTGTGGTGCCATACTAATTAAACCATTTAATAACAAATTAATTATTTCAAATGCACTATTTAATATTACTTCTTGATTTTCTTGAAATCCTGTAATTAAACTTTGAATAATTAATACTGCAACATTTATAAATTCTGGTGCTTTTTCTACTAACATTGTTAAAATATTAGCAAATCCATCAGCAAATGCAGTTGCTAATCCTTCAAATCCCTCTTCACTAAATGCTTCTTGCATTGCTTGGATAGTTTCGTTTATTGCTGGTAAAAATTCACTTGTTATTGCATTTGTTGTATCTTCTGCTAGCACACCAGCAAACATACTAAAATTATCTTTTAAAGTAGATATTTGCCCATTAAGTGTTTTAGATTGTTTTTCCATTGATTGGAAATATTTGCCTCCAACACTAGTTGATTGTTTCATAGCTTGTGTAATTTCTTCAACTGATATTGTACCTTTAGAAATTCTATCGTAAAGGCTTTTCATACTTTCT
>CASFCU010000070.1 GCA_949293285.1 uncultured bacterium | reverse complement strand
TTTAATATTACTCATTATTTAAAATGGCGTACTATGATTTCCAATAAACCAGTTGCTGTTAAAACTAAAAATCATTATCATAAGTTTTTAAAAGAAATTCTAAATTATGGAACAAAGTGGCATGACTTTAATTTTACTTCTGTGTATAACAGAATGGAAAAGTTTACTGATCTTAACGCTGTACCAAAAGAAATGGATTATTATACTTATGAAGAATTTAAAAAGTTTATTGCATGTGAAGATGATTTAAAGTTTATTTGTGTATTTGAAATATTATATTACTGTGGACTACGTAAAGGAGAATTAAAAGGCCTTACTTGGAAAGATATTTATTTTGATAAAAAAGTATTATCTGTTAATAAACAAATAACACAGAGAAATAACCGCGTTAAGTTTGAATTTTCGGATACTAAGACAAGAGATAGCAGAAGAATAGTTCCCATTACTAAAGTTTTGTTAAATGACCTTAAAATGCTCTATGAGCAGTATAAAAAAGATTATTATGGATTTAATGATGATTTCTTTGTTGTATCTGATGCTAAACCTATAGCTGATTCTAATATATATCTTAGAAGAACTAAATTAGCTACTCTTGCTGGATTAAAAGTTATTAGGATCCATGATTTTAGACATTCGTGTGCATCACTACTTATTAACAATGGTGCTAATGTTACATTAGTTGCCAAATATTTAGGACATACAAAAATCGAGGAGACACTAAATACATATTCACATATGTTTAGTACTGCCCTCGACTCTGTTGTTTCTGTTATAGATAGCTTAGAAGATGACTAAGCTGTTTTTTTTAATCACATTTATGATATTTTCTAATTAAATCTGCTTCTTTTTTATAGCCTCTTTTTTCTAATTCTTTAACAAATACTGGCCATGGTGGAATATTACTCATATATGGTTCACCTGGGCCATTATATGCCCCACCACTTGGACCTGTATATAATCCGCCACCTGGACCTGTGTATAATCCTCCGCCCGGACCTGTATATAATCCGCCACCTGGGCCTTTATATAATCCGCCACCTGGGCCTGTGTATAGTCCACCGCCCGGACCTGTATATAATCCTCCGCCTGGGCCTTTATACATTCCGCCACCTGGGCCAGCGTAGGCACCACCACCTGGACCTGTATATAATCCTCCGCCTGGGCCCTTATATAATCCGCCACCTGGACCTTTATAATTATTTCTAGGCCACTTATTAATTTCCATTAACTTCAGCCTCCTCATTTATTTCTTCTTCGTCTATTTCATCAACAAATAAGTATCTATGCAACTCAATCATTGTATGAATTATTCTTTTTTCAATAAACATAATAAATGGAACTGGATCTTCTTCCAAATCTATTTTTGATAATGCATCATAGTATTCTTTTTTACATTTTTGATCAATATAAATTGGTGGTATTTTCTTCTTACTCAAAAGCCAATTCATTATAGCTCTTGATATACGTCCATTACCATCTCTAAACGGATGAATTACAATAAATTTATATGTAAAATAAGCAACTTGTTCAATATACTTTCCTACTTCATATTGATCTATATTTTTCATAAAAAACTGTAATTCTTTATCAAGTTCATTAATTCTATCATTTATTTCATAATATGGAACTGGTTGTATAGTTCCTCTTTTTAATAATGCTGTACCATCTCTAAATTTTCCATTATCATCAGGATATGGAACATATTTAAATAATAATGAATGTAATTGACCACAATTTCTTAATGAAATGTCATCTTTTGTATTTATTACATATTGTTGCAATTCCAAATTACCAAGTGTCATCACTATTTCTTCTCTATCATTTTCAAAAAATTGACTATCAACACCATTAAAATTTAAATCTGCTAATATATAGTTTAGTTGTTTTCTATCAATTACAACACCTTCAAGTTTGTTATCATTATAAATATAATTTTGTAAAAACTTTTGCCCAGTATATTTATTAATATCAGCCATTACAAAGCTCATTGAACTTACAACATTAGATAATAATGTGCTATCAATTTTGTTTTCTATTAGTTCTTGCCTTTTTGCTGATACGCCATATTCTCTCATTCTTTGCCTTAATGATTCAGAAGATATATCACCATCTATTAAGTTTAGCCCATAAGCAATTCTATTCAAGCAAGAATAAAAACTGACGCCAAAATATTCAGCTATAATTGTAATACTGTCAAAATCAATAAATCCATCCTTGTTTTTATATTGTTCACATACAAGTTTTAATTCATCAGTAGGCATAAGCAAATAACCTGCAAAGTCATTTGCATATTTTTCAATTTTTTTATTTGACTTCTTTAAACATTCTATATAATCAGTTGTTCCTATTTCTTTGTTCAAATCTTTTATAAAGTGACAGTATTCATGAGCCGCAGTAAATCTTTGCCTTTGCCAACCGTTATTTGAATTAATTCCTACAATCGTACAATTATCTTCATCATTAATGATAATACCGTCTAAGTTTTCAAAATCTTTTAATACAAAATATATACCAGCATCGTGGAGGATTTTAAATGGATCTATTGGAAAAGTTAATTCGCCACTTTTTCTTAATTTTTCTAATTCATTTTTTGCTAATTCTTCTGGTGTCATATTAGTCATCCTTATTTTGTGACTTTAAAATATTTTTATATTCGATTAGACTAATAATCTCTTTTTTATCCTTTTCACTTAATTCATTAAAACCCCTTGCAAAAGCAACATCACTACTATTTATAGTATGTTCTTCCATAGTTAATTCATCCATGCTTATATTATATAATTTTGAAAAATTCATTAATTCTTGTAAATCAATTTTACGATTCCCTTTTTCAATTCTTAATATCGCATCTCTACCTACACTTAATATTTCAGCGACTTGTTCTTGTGTAAGTCCCATATATTTTCTTAGTTTTCTTAGTCTTTCTCCTATTTTTTTATAATTTAACTCCTTCATATACATCACCCCAACGTATAAATTCATTATTATTATATGCAAAAATGTTGAAAAAGTCAACATTTTATTAAATTTTTTATACAGATGTAAATTTTTTACTATTATTTTTTTACTTTTATAGATAAGTCTTCATAATCTTTTTCATTGCCAAGTCTTTTTAAATATTCTTTTCCACCATCAACAGCAACAGCACCACAAGAACATCTTTTTAGATCATTAGTACTTTTCGATTCTATAATATCTCCACATTTTTTACATTTAATTTTATTACTAATTATTTCTTCTTTCTTTTCCATAAGTCATCTCCTCCATAATAATTATACCATGATCTTATAACGATTATATCCTTCCATTTACGGTATAATACCTTTACAATCATACGGATGAAATCTATATTATCCGTATCATTGTTAAAATTAAAAATCCATTGAGAATTTTTGCCACTTTCGGCATTTTTTCTCAATGAACCATTCTTAATTCAAACTTTTTTGTACCTAAATTGTACCTAAAATTATTTTATCAACATTAGTGCCTCGCAAACCCTTATAAAATGGGCATAAAAAATGAGAGCACGGTTAAATGCTCTCTTCAGGGGGAG
>CASFCU010000069.1 GCA_949293285.1 uncultured bacterium | reverse complement strand
GTGGAAATTGTCAATTATATGAAAGATGAAGTGGATGCTGGTAATCAGATTTTTTACCATATATATTCAGAAGATGAGATGAAGGCTGATCCTGAGAAAAGAAATACAGGTATATTTTATTTTAGAGGAGAGCCTGGTAATAAGATGGCAATTTTGAATGCTGGTGGTGGCTTTATGTATGTTGGAGCTATGCAAGATAGTTTTCCGCATGCTTTAGAGCTTTCTAAAAAAGGATATAATGCTTTTGCCCTTATTTATAGGCCGAGTGCGGCGATGGAAGATTTGGCTAGAGCGGTGGCATTTATCTTTGAACATGCCGATGAACTTGAGGTTGATACTTCTGGTTATTCTGTTTGGGGTGGTTCAGCTGGTGCACGTATGGCGGCATGGTTTGGCAATAATGGAACAGAAGGATATGGCGAGAAGGCTTATCCAAAACCGGCTACTGTGGTTATGCAATATACTGGTTTGAGTGAAGTGACTGGCGCGGAGCCACCAACATATAGTTGTGTGGGTACTGATGATGGAACCTTCGACTATAGAATTATGGAAGAGAGAACTAATAGAATTAAGGCTAATGGAACAGATGCGGAAATTGAAGTATTCGATGGACTTCCTCATGGATTTGGTTTAGGCATTGGAACTAATGCAGAAGGTTGGATTGATAATGCAGTTAAGTTCTGGGAAGATCATATGTAAATGCACAAATATGGTTTAATGAGAATTATTTCTCTGATTATAAAAAATGGGGTGTCATAATTTAAAATCCTGAATTTGACAGTTTTACAAAGCAAAAAACTCCTTAAGGCTTATTTTATAAAGCTTCGAGGAGTTTTTATATATTTAAAAAAGTGCGTAATTTTTTTATAATTTTGTTTCCTTGAAAATTTTTTTAAATTTTTTATAATTAAGTATTTCATAGTTGGTATTAATGCTTGTTTTCTCATGCAATGTATGAATTAAATTGCTGGGTGTATATAATGGCACATATCCAAATCCAGGAAAGTTCCTAAAATTATAATTTCTTAAAGTATCTATAATTTTTTCGGCAGTAAATTTTTCATCAAGTATTTTTTCTAAATATCTAAAGATAGTTAAAGCAAGGAAACAAGTAGTAAAGTGAGCTTTAATTCTATCATCTCTAGATGAGTATACAGGTCTTGATTTAAATTCACTTTTCATAAGTCTAAATGATTCTTCAATTTCCCATCTGCGATGATTAATTTTAATTATATCTTGAACATTATCTTCAAGATTTGTACATACTGCATATAATCCGTCATATTTTGCTTCTTCATTAATAACATCATAATTCAGCTCGTAATGATTCTCTTCAGCTACTTCTCCGTTAGGAGTAATAGAGATAGTACTTATAAATCTTTTAGGATCATTCTGTTTCGGTTTACCTATTTTTTTAGGATTTTTATCAATAAGTTTTTGGGCTCTTTGTATTTGATTTTCTCGAATATTTTTTTGGTATTCTTGATATTTTACTGAATAGGTAACAATAAGTCTTTGTTCTATTCCATTTTCTTTAATCCATCTTTCTTTGTAGAAAGTTTTATCATGATATTGTTCCATCAATTCTTCATTTTCTCTTAATTTAGAAATATTATAAGTTTTATCACTACCATATAGTTTCCAACCAGAAGTTAAATCTAAAGCCCATTGTTTAAGATGTGATTTTAATTTTTTTATAGACTGAGTAGTGATAAAACTTCTTCCACTTATATTATTAAATTTTCTATTTGTATTAGAAGCTAATCCGGCATCAGTACATACAACAAATTTTGAAGAATGAAAATCTTCTATTATTTTTTTCTCTAAAGGTTTCATAGTAACTTGTTCATTAGTATTACCAGCAAATATACCTAATGACATTGGAATGCCATCACCATCTAAAAATAAGCCCATTTGAGTAATAGGAGTAGGTCTGTTTTCCTTTGACTTACCATATTGTCTTAAGCCACTTTCTTCTTCAATTTCAAAAAAGAAATTTGTACAATCATAATATAAAACTCTATCATTTCTTTTCATAAAATTTAAGCTATTTTTATAAAGCTCAGATTGGATAAAATCAGATTCATTAGCAATGACTTCTAAAGCTCTATAAATATCATGAAGTTCAAAATTTGGTTGTTCAAGAAAGTTTTTAGATAATTCTAGAGTTTTAAGCTTAGAAGATGGATAAATAATTCTACCATAAATAAGTCTAGATAAAATAGAATTCAAATCATATTTAAACTGATATTTATCAGTTATTTCATCACAGATTTTATTTAAACCAAGTTTATAGTAGATATATTGAAGGAAAAGATAACCGCCATTAAATGCATATTGTTCATTATCTTTTAATTTTTTGGATTGTGACAATTTTAAAATAATGTCACTAGAGTTTTCTTTTTCTTCTTTATTTAACAATTCAACATATTGTTTTGCCCATACATATGGATCTTGTCCTTGAGCTTTAAGCGTAACCTCCTCTAGATTACCTAATTTTTCAATTACTTTAGATGTTCTTTTCCCGTTAATAGTAACAGATTTAATAATAAAGAATGATTCAGAGTTTTTGCTTTTTGTAATCGTTAATCTCATAATATCACTATCCTAATCTAATATAATTATATCAAATTACTATAAATTACGCAATATTAAAAATTGGAATTTGACAAAAAAAATAACCATTTTTCAATGGTTTATGCAATTTTCTTAATTTAAAACTGTCAAAGTCCCGAGTATTGTGATAGGTCAAGGTAAAATGTTTTATTTTGTTTAATACGAAAAAAAATAGCTTTTCTTTTTTCTTTGATAACATCGTATTTTTCTTTTTCGTTCATTCTTAATTCTACCTTTCTCATTTATGTCACCCCAGTGACATATTATATATTAACTTGAGACATTTTCAAAAGTTAACACTTAAGACATTATCATAAATTAATCA
>CASFCU010000068.1 GCA_949293285.1 uncultured bacterium | reverse complement strand
TCTTCTAAAGACGTACTATCCTCTTTCTTTTCAGTATCAGAAGGAGTAAGACTCTCTTGTTTCACATCTTCATATTTCGTCCCACAAAAAGTACAAAAATGAGCATCACTTTTTAAAACGTTCCCGCACTGTGCACAAACTTTTTCTTCCGTTGCATCTTCTTTGCTAACATCTTCTAAAGACGTACTATCCTCTTTCTTTTCAGTATCAGAAGGAGTAAGACTCTCTTGTTTCACATCTTCATATTTCGTCCCACAAAAAGTACAAAAACGAGCATCACTTTTTAAAACATTTCCACAGTTTAAACAAACCCTTTGCTTAAAATCTAGGTCTCCTCTTTTATTACTAGTAGAACGTTTTCCTTTATTTTTTCTCTTTTTTTCTTCTTTTATTTTCTTTTCTTCTTTATACTTCGTTCCACAATGAGTACAAAAAAGTTGCTCCTCTTTTAATTCAAAACCACATTTACTACATACTTTCTCACTCATAAAACAACCACTCTTTCATTAGTAATTATATCATCAGATTACAAAATATTAAAGAATATCATCCACTTTTTTATTAGTATTATTTTCCAGTATATCATTATTTACATTAAGATAATGTCTCTTACAAGAAATAAAAAGATCAATAGCAAAAACAATAAATAGAAAAAAAGAAAGAACGATAATAAAACCAGTTTCTCCACCTATCACATTTTCTATCAAAGGAGTTATTTTTCTAGTAATAAAAACTGCCCCTAATCCAAATACAATAAGATTTTCTAAGCAAACCCTTCCCTTAATATTACATTTTTTCCTACTATAGTCCCACCAAGTTCTACAAAATATTTTTTCTAAAACAAATGATGTTACATATTCAATGAATGCAATTAAAATACTCGATAACATAACTTGTAATATGTATTTTTCAACATTACTAGTTATTAATGAAATACATAAAAGAGAAAAACCATATATTGGACAATATGGTCCCATAAAAAAACCTCTATTAAAATTAATCCTTTTTTCTATCACACTACTATAAATACATTCTAATAGATAACCAAAAATCGAATAAATCACAAATTCCATAAATATAATTCTCAAGATATCACCTAATAAAATATATACGTAATTCCTTTTTTTATTCCAATCAGTATATTTCATAGATATTAGTAAAAAATAATAAAAAAGGAGGATTTATGAAAGTTAAAGATTATATGACAAAAGGAACCGTCAACTGTGACATAAATGACGAAATTAGTACCATTGCCGAAATAATGGATTCTAACAACATCGGTTTTGTCCCCGTTTTAGAAGAGGATGAAATCATAGGAGTAATAACCGATAGAGACATCGTAATTGGACCTGTGATGGATAATATAACTACAATAGAAGACTTTATAAATAAAAATATCATATCGATAGACGAAAATGAAAATGTAACAGAAGCGCTACTTCTAATGAAAGAAAATAAAGTAAAAAGACTTTTAGTAACCAGTAAAGAGAAATATGTAGGGGTCTTATCTATTTTTGATCTACTAGAAATAAAAGAAAAAGAGGATTTACTGAATACATTAATAGAAATAAAGAACTAATCCATTTCATGATTAGTTCTTTTTACGTTTTTTCTGACTAATATCTAATTTTCCTACAATTCCCCTGATATCTTTAAATACCCTAGGAAAAGAATTCAATAACCTTTTCGTAAGAGTCAAATTCTTACTCAATTCACATTTCACTCTTTCTTTTATCTCTTCGGTCATATCACGTTTTGCTAACTCACAATTTTTTCTAATCTTAACAATCAAATTAGTTGATAAAACCAAATCCACTATAAATATCATCAGTAAAACTACATTGGTAATAATAAAAATCTTTTTATCAAAAGAATAGACGAGTTTCAAATAAATATTATCTGTTACATAGACAATAAAAAGAGAACCTATCCCAAATAATACAGAATTTTTTAAACATACTCTTCCATTAACATTAAACGATTCCTTTGAATAATCCCACCATCTAGTTTTAAATAATTTTTCCATAAAATAGCTAGTTAAATATTCAATAATAGTAGCAATTAATGCTCCCATAGCAAAAACGATCAAAGGATCACCACTATATCTTTTTAATGAAGTAGACATAATCACAGCAGCAACACCATATATAGGAAGATACGGACCTATTAAAAATCCTCTATTTAAAACAAGTTTTTTATCTACTAAACTACAAAAAATCAATTCCACTATAAATCCCAGCACTGAGTATATAAAAAACATAAAGAAAATAATAAAAAAACTATACATTAAAACACTACTCTCTCTTTAATATATTCTTCAATATCGGATACCTTCATAACTACCTGTTGCATCGTATCTCTATCTCTTACAGTTACAGTACCATTATTTAAGGTATCATCATCTATCGTTATAGCAAAAGGAGTTCCTATAATATCACTACGACGATAACGTTTACCGATATTTCCACTATCATCATAACTACACATAAAACTTTTTTGTAATTGATGATAAATCTCAGTTGCCTTATTACCATGATATTTCTTAATAAGTGGTAAAATAGTTACCTTATATGGAGCTAAAAAGGGATGAAATCTCATTACTTCCCTTATCTCCCCATCAATTTCTTCTGTATAATAAGAATTAAATAAGATGGCTAAAACACTACGATCAAGTCCATAAGTAGATTCTATAATATAAGGAATATATTTTTCATTGGTATCCTGATCGAAATATTCCTGACTAACTCCACTATATTCCTGATGTCTTGTTAAATCAAAATTAGTACGATTATGAGTACCATTAATCTCTCCCCAACCAAATGGGAAAAGATACTCAATATCACAAGCCGCTTTTGCATAATGAGCTAACTTTTCATGATCATGAAAACGCAATTTATCTTCACTAATTCCCAAATCAATATAAAACTTTCTACCATACTCTTTAAAAAATTCATATAACTTACTATCATCACCTTCCTTACAGAAAGTTTGATATTCCATTTGTTCAAATTCGATCGTTCTAAAAGTAAAGTTACCAGGTGTAATTTCATTTCTAAAAGCTTTACCAATCTGACCGATACTAAAAGGTAATTTACATCTCATACTTCTTAAAACATTCAAGTAATTTACATATTCTCCTTGGGCATTCTCGGGCCTTAGATAAATAACACTTTTACTATCTTTAATAACCCCTCTATTCGTTTCGAACATAAGATTAAATTGTCTAATATCCGTAAAATCATTTTCTCCACAATTAGGACAAGGAATATGATTTTCTCTTATATACTGAATTAATTGTTCTTCATTCATAGAATCTCCAATAGAAGATTTTGTATAATCATTGACTAAATTATCCGCACGATGACGCATTTTACACCCTTTACAATCAATCAAAGGATCTGAAAAACTGCCAACGTGTCCTGAGGCTTCCCATACCTTTGGATGCATCAAGATATCAGCATCTAATTCATAGGCATTATCACGCTCTTGAATAAATCTTTTTCTCCAAGCATCTTTTAAATTATTTTTTAATTTTGCACCTAATGGACCATAATCCCAGGTATTAGCAAGTCCACCATATATTTCACTTCCTTGAAATATAAAACCATATTGTTTACAATAATTTACTAATTTTTCCATTGTTAATTCTTCCATAATCTTTCTCCTTTTTTAAATAATGATATTAAACTTCCAACTGATAAGAAGTTCAAAACAACTATGAAAAGAAAAATCTTCCAGAACTTGTAAGGACGAGTCTACCCGTGGTTCCACCTTACTTATTCCAGAAGAATCTCTTTTCATTTATTGCTCGTGGTTTCCAAGCCAGTCATCACATGGATACTAGTATTATAAAATAGAACTTTCCTTTAATCAAGATATTCTTAATCAATAATTAAAAATGAAAACTCTCACTACTAAGATGAGTAAATTCTTCATAACCAAGACAATTTTCATCAGTTTCTAAAGCTAGACAAATCTTCTTTGGATAAAGAAGGATAGAATCACTAATACTAGAATCCTTCTCTTCTCCCTTTTTTAATTCCAATAATTTAGATTCATTATCATATTCTATATATCGATTATCATTTACATATTCGATTAAAATAGTATCAATGTAAACTCCTTCTAACTCGATTTCTTTTATTTGATTTACAAAAGCTACTTCTTCTTTAAAGTTATTCTTTGTAATAACTTCATCTTTTTTTAAAGAAATACGAATACCCACATCAGTAAGAAAACTAAGAAATTCTTCTACTTCTACGTTAGTATCCTGAAAAACTTGAATATTTTTATCTAAATATTGTAGGGCATTACTTAAAGTAATATCCGATATCCCTAAACCTCTATATATATTCACTTGGATATCCTGATTGCTAATTTCTTGGTACTTTTCCTGCAATTGTTTTTCTAAGTTTCTAGAAACAACATAACTAATATAATTATCATAGTAATCTAAGTCATGATAATCTTCTTCAAACGGAATGGTAACATTTTCTTTATCATAGGAAACATGCTTCACATAAAACTCAATCTGATCATCTAAAGATTTTACTTTATATATAATATTTTTCACACTATAATTACTACAGACTTCAGTATAAGATAAACTATAAGTTCCTACTTCTAGACAATATTCTTTTTCTTTTCTAATAAGCTGAAATTCTTTTTGATATTTATTAGTTAAATAATCCAGTACCTCCTGATAAGAAATATTTTCTACTGTCTCATTACTTACTTTCTCTTTGCTACTTTCTTGATGATTTCTTTGTAGCATACTAGAATTTCCATGAACAATAAGAAATATTCCTATAACAGCAAATAATACCCCAATCATTCTTTTTAAAATATTCACTAGTATTGAATTCCCCAAACTACTAATTTATCTGCTTTCTTACCACAACAAACACACTTATCATCGATTGGTTTTGCTCCTTCTAAAATACATCTTGACTTACATCCCCTGATTTCTTTGATTTTTTCCTCACATGCTTTATCTGTACACCACATAGCATGAATAAATCCAGGTTGTGTGTTTAATATTTCTTCCATCTGTTTTAAATTATGTGCTTCATAAGTTAAAGCATCACGTCTTTTTTTAGCTCTTTCATACATATCATGTTGAATGACATCTAATAAATGAGAAACATAATCGACTACATCGATATCTAAAGTTGCCTTGATTTTTTCCCTAGTATCTCTTCTTGTAAAAGTGATTTCTCCTTCTTTTAAATCTCTTTCTCCTATCTCTATTCTTACAGGAATTCCATTTACTTCTGCCTCTGCAAACTTAAATCCAATAGACTTATTCGTATCATCTATATAGGTTGTAATATGGTTCTGATTCAATATTTGTTCATATTGATTTGCCAAATCCACTACTTCCTGACAATTACCAATAGGTATGATAACTACTTGCCTTGGGGCAATTCTAGGTGGCAATACTAAGCCATAATCATCACTATGCACCATAATTAGTCCCCCAATCATCCTAGTACTAGTTCCCCAAGAAGTCTGATATACATATTCTTCTTTATTTTCTTGATTTGTAAATTTAATATCGTAGGCTTTGGAAAATTTCTGTCCAAAATAATGAGAAGTCCCTGCTTGTAATGCCACTCCATTATACATGAGTGCCTCATTGGTTAACGTATACTCTGCACCAGCAAACTTTTCCTTATCTGTTTTCTTACCACAAATAGAAGGAATGGCTAAAATCTCGTTATGAAACCAATGATAAACCTCTACCATTTGATTAGTCTCTTTCATAGCTTCTTCTTCTGTAGCATGAATCGTATGACCTTCTTGCCATAAAAATTCTCTACTTCTTAAAAACGGTCTAGTCTCCTTCTCCCATCTTAACACATTACACCACTGGTTATATAACAAAGGCAAATCTCGGTAAGATTTTACATGCGTTGAATAATAGTCCGAAAACATTGTCTCACTAGTAGGACGAATACATAACCTCTCATCCAGTTTTTTATCTCCACCTTCACTTACCCATGCCACTTCCGGAGCAAAACCTTCTACTAATTCACTTTCTTTTCTTAAAAGACTCTCGGGAATTAAAAGAGGCAATTGACAATTAACATGTCCTAACTCTTTAAATTTTTTATCTAATATCTCTTGCATTTTTTCCCAAATAGCATAACCGTTCGTTTCGATGACAATACAACCTTTCACCGAAGAATAATCGGCAAGATGAGCCGCTCTTACCACATCAGTATACCATTTAGCAAAGTCATCATCACGACTAGTAATCATTTTGTTTTTCATAAATCCTCCTCATTATTTTTATAATATGAACACTTAAATAAGGTGGTATCCTAGTTCACGCAAATAATCGTCTAATTCAAAATAATCTGTATGATCAGTACAAACTAAATCAAACTCCTGCGCATATTTATCCTTATTTTCTATCACATTTTCTTCCAAAAATCCTATTTTTAAAGAGTAATTTCTCCTTTTTTCATCGAGCATTTTGATATCCGATAACGAATCTCCTAATAAAATAGCATGCTCTCTTCCTAAAAGTTTATCTCTTACCTCTATAGGATAACTCACTTCATTTTTATTCAAGGAATGAATAATATTATCAGATACACCAACAGCAACATTATTTTCAAATTTTATAAAATTGGCCACAATATAAATATTAGGAAAATTGCAATGATTCTGAATTAAAAATTGTTCAATAAAATTTCCGATCCCCGCAGATATAATCATCACATGAATATTTCTTCTATTTAAAGATTCTAAAAACTCCTTAGCTCCTTTCCTAAAGGTCATTACTCTAAGGTTTAAAACAGCATCATCTATAACCTCTTTTCTCAATTGATACTTAATAAACAAACCAATATGTTTATTCCACCATTCTGTCATTAGTCTATTTCGTTCTAGATAATCCATCTCTTCATTAATCTCTATCGGCCTATAATAGTCATATAACTTTTTTCTTTCTTCAACATATTCCCTCGGCACATGTTTACTATTAGATAAAATACTCCAAGAAGAACTACTATTTCCTACCGTAATTGTTCTATCGAAATCGGTTAAAACATAAACATTATCATCTGTAAAATCCTTTATTTTTTCCTTGATACGATATTGTGTCTCAATCATAATTTTCACCTGAAATCATTATACCATTAAGTAAATGAAAATTCCACTCCAAATCATAAACATACAAAAATTCCATACTTTAAAAAGAAGTTTACGACTCTTATGATGAAACACGTGGATACCTAAAAAAGAACCATAAGCCGCTCCAAGCAAAGAAAGAAAAAGAAGAATTTTCTCACTAATTCTAAATAACGACTTTTTAGCTAAAAATTTATCAAATCCGTAAAGGAAAAAAGCTAACCCATTAATAAATAATATATACACTCCCAACATACAAATACCTCTTCTAGTATTCTAGCACAGAAAGAATCATTTCCCTATTATAATTCTAATCAAAAGAAAAGTTCTATACTATGCCATCATAAAGAAAAACATATAAATCTTATTCTATACCAGAACAGGAAAATGATATATTCCGATTTCTAATGACTCATTAGCACAATCTATGATTTCATCAGCTCCTAATTTATTTCATCGATACTTTTTCTTTATCACTCATATTAGAAACTCTCACAAGAATAGAAAATTCATCGAAAAGTATTTTAATTTCTTTAGAACTTCATTCAACACAAAGCATCGATAAAATAGATTCCATTCTTTTCCTATCTTTTAGCTGATGTTTCATCTCATCATAAATCCGTAAATTTTCAACTGATGAAATAAAAGTTATATTAATAGCAAGAAGCATTACTGATAAATAAATCTATTTTAATGCTAGTTCTTGCTAATATTTAAAATAATGCCAATACTTACCATACTTACTA
This sequence comes from uncultured bacterium, assembly GCA_949293285.1. Taxonomy (GTDB): domain Bacteria; phylum Bacillota_I; class Bacilli_A; order RF39; family UBA660; genus RUG13868. The sequence continues at coordinate 5,281 of CASFCU010000068.1, read as the reverse complement.
AAAGAGAAGAACCACCATAACTTAAAAAGGGTAACGTTACCCCTGTAACTGGAATCAGTCCAATAACTACCATCAGATTCATAACAGCTTGAATCAACATTTGAAATGTAAGACCAAATGCCAATAACTTTGCAAAATTATCTTTAGCATTAAGTGCTATTTTGATTCCTAGCCATAAAAGAAGAAGAAATAATGTAGATACGATAATAACTCCTAATACCCCAAATTCTTCACTAATAATAGAAAAAATAAAATCGGTTTGAGGTTCCGGTAAATAGAATTGTTTCTGTCTAGACTTTAAAAACCCCATACCCAAAAGTCCACCTGGTCCAATAGCATAAAGAGACTGAATAATTTGAAATCCGGTTCCCAAAGGATCACTCCATGGATCAATAAATGAAGTAATTCTATCCATCCTATATGGAGCAATAGCAATTAAAACGATAATGCCAATAACACCAATACTTCCAAGACCAATAAAAAACTTTATATTCACTCCTGCTATAAACAACATAGCAAGAATGCTTACTACAATAATCATTCCCGTACCAAAATCAGGTTGAAGCATAATAAGTCCAAATACTAAAAACAACACACCTAAAATAGGAATAACTCCTCTTTTAATATCCTTAACAAATTTATTAGACTTTGACAAATATTTACTTGTCAATATAATAAGTCCAATTTTTGCAAACTCACTAGGCTGAATACCAAATGCTCCTATACCGAACCAACTTCTACTACCATTTCTTACACTACCAATTCCAGGTATTAAAACCAAAATTAATAAGACAATACAGACAAAAAAAATCTTGGTTGCATGATTATGATAAACTCTATAATTTATTTTGCTTATTGCCAATACTAAAATAATGCCAACCAATATAAATAAAGCTTGCTGTTTAACATATTTAAACGAATCATTAAACTTATACATTGCCCATATACTAGATGAAGAATATATCATAATAAGTCCAAAAAGAATCAAAATCATAGCTACTAAAAAAAGATATAATCCGAGATTTTTCTTCATAAAATCACCTATTATATCTTATATTTTTTACCTAGATAATATGCTTAATTAAATAACTTATAAAACATAATTATTTACTATCTATTCATTACAAAAAAACTATTGTATTTAAAAATTTCTTGCTTGTTTCATTATCGACCTTACTACTTTAGGTAATCAATTCCCGAATACTTTTATTTAATAATTTCTTTATTCCTTCCTATTCTTTAAATTATGATTGGTTTCAACCCTTCTACATATACTCATTTTGGCCCTTGACACGAGTATTATTTCATCCTCAACTTGCTTAATCGAATATATGATGTGAAAGTTGGATAACACTTTTTATGACGAGAACTTTATCTCTAAAAGACCAACATTATCCAATCACTTCCATCATAATAAAAAGAAGTGTAATATTCAATCACGTTTCTGCAATTAATTATTACACTTTTATAGTACCAAAAAGACCAGTATTGGCCTATTCACAAACAAAACCTCCTAAGCAGTCCTATCTTTTATCCAGAAAGGTCCGAACTCGACAGCCTTATAATTCTCTCGATTATAGTTGATTACTTTATAACCTAATCCCATACATTCTGTTACACTGCCATTCTCATAGTCAGTGGTCTTATTTCCAAACCAACAAAACATTGGATCTTCTTGATTACGGACTCTAAAATAATCAACAAGAACGAGAATAACCCAAGAAAGCAAAACTAACCAAAGTATAACATTTAATATTTTTATTACTACACTTTTCTTCTTTTTAGGTTTTTCACCATAAAAATCCTCATCTACGGTCTGAACAACTTCCTCTTTCATTAACTAATCCTCCTTATCTTTTTTAAAACCTAAATCATTATGAATAATTCTATCAATAACTTTTTTAGGAATTTCTTGATTACAAATTGCCGCTGAAATAGCATTGCACAAAAGTCTTAATCTAACTTTATCTTCTGAACCCAAATTAGAAAATCTCAAAAGCAATGGATTCCCACTATCCAATAACATATAAAATTTAGCATAATCTTTATAAAAAATAATTGAATGCGTAGACACTGCACGATAAGGAATAATGGTTATTGCTTTATTAGGCTTTACAAATGGTGTATAATCAAATAACACAATTTTTTTAGTTGTAATAATTCCGTGATCTCTTCCCACTCTGTATGCTGCTAAAAGAATTTCATCATCATAAACATAATCCAACACATAAGAAGGTAATTTCTTATTATCGATAATTTTCTTAAAATCAAAATGTTTTGCTACTTCTTTATATCTAATATAAGCCATACTACTATCACCACTTAAATTATAACATAACTGACATGAAGTGACCAGTATTTAAAAAAAAAGATTTTCAAAAAAAAACATTCGTTTCCTATATAAAATGAGAATGTTAACTTTCAAAACTGCTCAACTCTCAGATCACTATTACTTTTTCTTCTTTTGGTATACCCTTAGAAGAGAAAAAAAACTCCAATAAAAAGAGCTTTTTCTCAAGCTTTAAAAGTATAAAGTAACTATCCATATTTTAACTGATATAAGGATTATCAACGAATAACATGCTATTATCAAATAAAATAAATTTAATAATCAACTTAAACATCTTCAAAAACCTATATTTAATTTATAAATAATAAACATGATATTGCAAGAAAATCTCCAAAAGAAATATTCTTATAGAAAATTGTCATAATAGATTTTTTATAGATTATTTCTCTTAGTAATTTGTTTGTCACTGAATGAATAATCTTTAAAACTACAACCAAACTCCGAAAAATACACCTGCCATAGTAAGAATTAAACCAACTACCCAGAACAATTTAACAATATCCGTCTCTTGCCATCCAAGTTTTTCAAAATGATGATGCAAAGGAGTCATTAAAAACAATTTTCTCTTAAATAATCTTAACCAAATAACTTGTAAAATTACACTTAATGTCTCAATCACAAAAACACTAGCAACTACCAATAAAGTAACTTCCCTATGAGTCAAAATAGCAACTGATGCCATAACAGCTCCCAAAGCAAGAGAGCCAGTATCTCCCATAAAGATTTTAGCAGGATGAGTATTAAATATTAAAAACCCAAGTAAGGCTCCTGTTAAAATAAAACTAAATATCCCGATTTCCTCAAAACCTACAGCAATAGATATCAAGCTAAAAGCAATAAAGGCAATAGCAGACAATCCCCCAGCCAATCCATCCAGTCCATCCGTTAAATTAACCGCATTACTAGCACCAATTAAAATAAACAATAAAAATACGCCATAAAACCATCCCATCTCAATATGAATACCAAGCGTAGACACAATTAAAGCCGTTTGTCCTCCTTTTTCCATATATAAATAGAAAAAAACAAGTGCAATAATCAATTGTAGGAACAGTTTTTGATAAGTCGTAAGACCTTCATTATTTTTCTTTTTAATACTCAAAAAATCGTCCAAAAAACCTATAAAAGAATACCCCGCAAAAACCAAAAGAATAATAATCAAATTGGGTGTCAATTCAATTTTATCGGTTGCTAAAAGAAGTAAAGTAGCAAGTATAGTAGGAAGAACAAAGATAAGACCTCCCATAGTAGGAGTACCCTCTTTCTTTCTATGTGATTCTCCCACAAAAACACTAATCCTTTGACCAATTTTATGTTTTCTCAATATTGGAATTAAGACAAGGCCAAAAATAATTGCCGATAAAAATCCTATCATTACGGCAAACACTGATTTTGTTAACAATAAAACTCCCATTATTTCCACCTCTAGACTTGTATAATTATACTATATATCTTTATTATTTGTCATTTCTTTTTTTATAAAACAGTAAATTTTCTGTAAATAGTATACTAAAATATATTTAAATAATGAAAAAAAAGAATTAATTTATTAACTCTTTTTATAAAATTCAGGTTTTTTTACTTTCTTTGTGATAACAGTTCCTATTTCATCTCCAGCTAATATCTTTCGAATAGCATCTTGATCATTTGCTTGATAAACAATCAAATCGATAGGCATTTTTAAAAGTCTTGCCATTGCTTCAAAATCCATTACCCCCTGATTAGCTACCCCAGATTGTAATTGATCTTCTACCAATTTATCATAGGTTAAATATTTATATTTATTGGCATCTCTATATTTCCTTGGATCTTTATCATATATTCCATCAATAGATTTACCAAATAATATAGTATCTGCATGATACTCATGGGCCGCTTTTACTGTTGCAGAATCACTTGTACATAATGGTGACCCAGTACCTCCACCAATAATTAAAACTTCCCCGTTCGATAAATTTTTTCGATAATGACTAATTTCATTGTAATCTATACCAAACTCTTCTACAGGAACACAACTAACAACCTTATTAGCAATATTCATTCTATCTAATTTTTCACCTATAGCAAGGGCATTCATATTAATTCCCAACATCCCTATTTGATCTGCTTTGATTGCATCCATTTGACTATCTTTTTGTCTACCACGCCATAAATTCCCAGCACCAGGAACAATAATCACTTCTTTTTCCGCATCATGTAAATCTTTAGCACCACTACAGATAATTTCAACCATTTCCTCATCAATATTAGAAGGAACACAGACTAACTCTGATGCTCTTTTTTCTAACATAGACTCAAAATATTCTACCTTTCGATAATTTGCAAACGATAAATCATTTCGATGGTCATAAATCAACTTCATCAAAAGATCTACGTTGATACGGAATTTTCCTCTTAAAGCTTCCCCACTTACCTTATAAATAACTCTTCTACCTATTTCCATAAAACCTCCTATTCAACCTAAAAATTATTATATGATGAATAGTAGCTTTTTTCAACATGAAAACTTTATTTATTTATTCATCGTTAATTTTCATTTGGAATTCCGCTTTATTAAAAAAACGGCAATAAGTCTGATTATAGTATAATGAAATGTAAAATCAAGGGCGAATGAAATGAGTTTATAAAACCCTTGATTTTTAAATTTCATTGATTATAATAAGTAACACAAACAAAGTCCATCTTTGTTTGTTATCAATAGATAAATGCAGTTTTTAAACTCTTTACTATTCTAGTAATATTTAAAAAACGGCAATAAGTTTGAAAAACGGAAATAACCTCCGTATTTTTGTCATGGAATAATTTATATAATTATCTACTGAATTTATATCTTTTATCAACCTTATTTCCGCTTATCACTTAAAAAACGGCAATAAATCTGATAAAGAAAAAGATCCGTTAAAAAACGGACTTTAGTCTAAAAATTTACGT
>CASFCU010000067.1 GCA_949293285.1 uncultured bacterium | reverse complement strand
ACCAAACTAGTCATAACGACAGCAACAATCCAAGAATACTCACTATGAAGTCTTCTAGTAGAAGAAGTATCGAAAATAATATACAAAGAATCTAAATTCTCATAATTATCTTTCGTAACCTGAAATTCATAAGTTCCATTTCCCTTATTCTTAGCATTCGTAGATGTCACGTAATAATTACTTTTAATAGTAATATTAATTGCTTCTAAATCAGGATAACCTTTCATAAAATCCCAATTAGAACCACCAGAAATGGTCAAATATCTACCATCATAAATAGAAGAAAAACCAGGCATCAAATCATTAGGAATCGTAGCATCAGCATACTCTTCAAACGAAAAAGAAGAAGATAGTTGAAATCCAATTCCAGAAGAATCATCGATATATTCTTTATCATAAACAGAACAATCATTATCGGTAGTCTCTTGGCAAACAGTAGTATCATCCCCATACATATTATAATAACTAGTAAAATAATCATTTAAAGACCCATATTCTAAAGCATAATCTCGAAAACTCATTCCCATATCATCTTGCTTATTTGCCATGGTTCTATCAGGTTCAATAACCAAAAGTTCTTCTTTTATCTTTCCATCAAAAACTTCTATTTTATAATTAGCACTACATCCAGTAAAAACAAAAAAAAGTAAAAATAGAATTAGAATATTTTTTTTCATGTAAATCCTCCTACTGAATCAAATTGATTTAGCTAATTTAAGTTTCATAGTAACCATCTAATAATAATACTACATAATTTTTTCTACCAGATTTAATATCATCATAAGAAATTTTAGCAGTATTTCTACCATTCTCTGCAATCCAAATGGCAGAATCTTCCACACCCACGATAACCATAGCATGATTAGATCCCCCATTGACATCAGAATATAAAACATCCCCTGGTTTAATAAGAGATAATACCCTATCTAAACTTACAGAACTAAGTCTAGAAGAACTACTATATAACCCTGCAAGACGATCTTGATAATCAGAACTTAACTCAGAAATCGTAATACTTGGTTCAGTATAAAAATTACTACCATTAATATAAACACGCACGGCTCCAGGGAAATAATCAGGTGCATCGGTATTGACACCAGTTATACCAGTAGCAAAAGTATCACTATTTCTACTAGTACAAAAATCTCTTCCTCCATTACACATAGACCATCTCACGAAATTTGCACAGTTAAGCCCCAATCTACACCTACTACTTTGACAACCCGTAGCCCAATCTTCATATTCACCCCATCTACTATTCACTCCAGTTTTTCCATTGATATCAGGATTATTTGGTGTATAACCTCCTCGATGATCATAAGGATAAGTAAATCCTCCAGTCATTTCTATCGTACACTCTAAAAGTCCTACGGCAGCTTCTACTACTGCTTCCCTGGTGCCAATACCAGCTGCCATCACTCTTTGACTAATACATCCATTTAAACAGTCAACAGTATAGCCAAAATTATTCAATGCTTCTGTTAACGGCTGATTAAGTGGAACACCACTTATTCTTTTTCTATAATTAGAGTCTGTAACATCAAAAGATACACCACAAGAGGAAGTAGTAGTAGCAGTACCACCTTTAACAAAACTAGCATTCTGACATTCACCATCTTCTAAAGAAGAAGACAATCTTCTCACAACAACATCATCATAAAAAAGTTTAATTAAAGCCTCCCATTCGTATTCGAAAGCTCCAAAATACCTAAGACCATATTGACTAGCACCACGACCATGTCCTCCACTAGGATCATAAGACCAAGCATATTCAGTAATTCCCAACAAATTACTTCTAGTATTACCAGTATAAGTCCAACAAGAAGCAAGAGTCTCTTGACTAGGACTACCAGCTAAAGACGTAGGAGCTACACTAGGAGAAGTTGCAAATCGAACTCTCTTGCCATTAAACAAAGTATCATTAGGTCTACTATTTTCATTTTGAAAACATGGACACTCTAAATATCTCGAAGAAATACTAAAATCTTGTCCTGTTTTTTCCTGATATGCGTCAGGACTAATCGGTAAATTATTCTGCCCATCAGGAAGATAGTAAAAACCATTTTTTAAACTACTTTCAGTAGGACAAAAGGCATCATATTCTGTCATCATAACAGAAGTAAGTCCATATTTTGTAACAACTAATCCCCTAGTCTCTTCGACAGCCTTTGCTATTTCTGGATACTTAAGAGGAGAATATCCCGAATTATAATTTTGATTATTAGAACTATTTTCAATCACACCGGAACCATCTAAACCAACAATAGAAACAGCATAACTTCTAGCAAGAATAGCAAAAGCCTTAAGTGTCTCATGATTTCCACTACTAAATTCAGCTAAAAGAACACCTCCGATATATTGATCTTCAAAGTCAATCTCTTGAACAGAACCATCTTCATTTGCTACTTTTATAGTCTCAATACTACTTTCTATGACTCCAAATCCATTACAATCCTTTCTAATAGACTCATAATAAGAATAAATATAATTAGCAGTATCCAAAATTGTCGGTAAATTCAACTCATAATTTTGATCATCACTAATATTAGGATTAATACTTAAATAATCTTTCATATAAACGTGAATAAATCCACCATTATTTACTAAATTCCAAAAGTATACTCCACCAGAGTTAGGATCTTTCACATAAGTTGGTTCATGATTAGAATCAACACTATTATAATAAATCCCTTGTTCAGTAGAAAGGACATAAACCGTAGGAATAGAAGATTCTCCCACCGGAACATCCATAATACACTTAGCATTCAATTCTGCATCCGAAACACTTCTAAAACCTTTAAACCAATTAACGGGATTAAATATTGCCCAAAAACTAAATTCATTTACCTCCAAATCGTTTTGAGCATATTGTTCCATAGTATCTTCCTTGCCACAACTAACAGAAACAGAAGAACTAGGATTCACATAAGTTAAAATTTGAGATTTAGCAAGATATTCTGCCTGATCTCCCCAAAGATCTAAAAACTCTTCCCAAGTATAAGATTTTCCTTCTAAATAATAACATTCATTCTCTCCACAACTATTATCACTAACAGGAATAATATAGTCATTTTCAATCGGTGCAATTAAAGTAGCAAGAATCAAATATTTATCAATATCTACCTTATATCTATTACTAACACTCTCGACAGCAGCCTCTACTTTTTCATAAATACCAGGATATCTAGTAAATACACTAGGATCAATAAACTCATTAGGTGGATACACCTCTTCATCCACTTGACCATCATTCTCATTACTATATATCTGTGTATCTGCATTTTTAAACAATAAAAGAAACAGAAACATCAAAAAAAGAATAAATCCTACAAAAGGAAAAATAAAAAACATCAACTTCTTTTTTACTATATCATTCTTAATTTTTCTAGCAACGTTTTGTAATCCTTCAGTAGTATTACTACCCCTATTATAGGCATCTACTAACTCTTCCCCTTTTTCTGTCTTTAACATTCTATTTGCAATTTCCCCAGTACCAGGAGCAACAGAATTTAATCCCTTTCGAATTGCTCTTCTAGCTGCTTCATTTCTAGCTTTGGCTCTTGTTCTTTCTAAAGTTTGTTTTAATTGGTCAGATCCATCCTTTGTCCCTTGTGCATTATAAGAGTTATGATAGCCAAAAGAAGACACAGGACGATTATTAAATTGAGAGGAATTTAAATAATTATCCGTACTATTAGTTGGATTATTCTTTTTGTAATTATTGTTATTATCCATAACATCACCACCATTTATAAATAGCCAAAGTAACTACTCTAATTATAACATACAGAACCAAAAGATTACATAAAAAAAGAAATTTCAAATTTTTTTTAAAATTTCTTTTATAATCCTCCACCGCTACCAAAGGAAGACAACTCTTCAGGAGTCACTACAATATTAATTCTCATACGTCTATTACCACAGACAAAAAGTGCCTCACCTTGAGAATATTGTTTGATACTCTCCTTTTCATTATCATTTAAATCAATCAAAAGTCCTAAATCTTCAGTAGCTTGTTTTTTAAGCCCCATAATCAAATAATAAGAAGCATTATCGAATATAGCTTTTCCCTGCATCAACACTCCAGGAGCAGCAAAGTCACTCGGTTGCTGTGTAATAATAATAGATCCGGTATTATACTTTCTTGCACGTCTTTGAACCTGTGCTAAGAAATCGGCACCTAAAGTATTGTTATCTCCTAATAAAACATGTGCTTCATCCACCATTAATATCGTATCCACTTCTTTATCTAAACACAATCCCCAAGCATATTTTAATATATTAAAGAATAGTGCATTTTTAATATTCTCTTCAGCATTCATAAGCTCTTTAATATTAAAAGTAATAAAATCACTTTCATGAGTAATCGTAGTATGACCATCAAAGTAATATTTCAAATCTTTCGTTAACGGCCTTATTTTTAATTCTAAACGTTCCATAATATCTCTTTCATGCGTATGATCAGTCATAGATAAAAGAATAGCTTTAATCGTCTCATACACATCAGAGAAAGTAGGATAATCTTGTGCTTTAAAATTATAAAAATCCTTATCAAAATCTATACCAAAACGTTTATAAGTATCCTGAACCACTTCACTAAACAGTGTAAGCACATCTTCCTCAATAGAAGGATCATAATACTTCATAAAAGCCTTTAAAAACTGTAAAGTACGAGTTAATACCGTATAACCTAAACCTTGCCTAATCTCATCTTCATCAGCATCAATAACAATTTGAAGAGGATTAATCATACCATATTCTCCACCCTTACCTAAATCAATCGTATCTCCACCAAATGTTTTAGTCATTTCTTCTAACTCATTTTCAGGGTCGATTGCTACGATTTGACAACCATTTCTAATATGATTTCTTAACAACAATTTTGCAGCAGTAGATTTACCACTTCCAGAAGTCCCCAATAAAATAAGATTAGCATTATTTCTATTGTTCTCTTTCTTTATTTTGTATAAAAATTGATTGAATAAGATAACTCCACCGGAAAAATCGACTCCCAAAAGAGCAGAATACCCTGGATCTTTTACACTATCAAAAATAAAAGGGTACATTGCAGCAATAGTAACGGAAGGAATTGGTGTACCAATTCTATCCTCGATATCTTGCTTAGGAAAAATTGGTATAATAGATTTTAAAGCCTTCTCTTGTTCGAATCTAAGAGCCACACCACGCATTTCCATAGCATCCAAATAACTTTTCACACTGGTTTTTCTTAACTCCAATTCTTCTTTTGTATCAGCAGTTATCATGACATGCATTTGAAAATCAAATATCTTAGCTTGACTTCCTGCAAGCATAGTAACAAATGACTCCAAAGACTCATAATCCATACGAATCTTCTCTTGCATAGTCCTATCACGCTCTTCTTGATACTTAATCTTTAAATCAGCAATCTGTTTATTAAGCATTTTTGAAACAACGGAAAAAGGAAGAGGAATATGTTTTATAACAATTTTAATACCTGGCATACTAGTTAAACTAGACAAATACCCTGGAGAAATAAATTTAGGAAAAGATACTACAGTTAAAATCGTTGCATACTTATCACTGATAAAAAATTCACTAGGATAAAACTGCAATCCCTTAGGAGCAATTTGCGATTTAAATTTCATTGAACTCATTCCGTAGTCACCACCGTTCCAAATTCAGTCGTTTTTCCACCATTTAAGAAATTATCCAAAATAATTCTCAAATCTTCATTAGAAGTCTGCTTAGCAGAAAGTCCTGCTGCTGCAAGTGCATTAATAAGAGTTCGAATCCTCTTTTGAATCTTATCAAGATCTCTTTCTTTAAATAAAATATAATACTCAGTATCGACAACATTATTATTCATAAAAGAATTTCCCTTACGAATATCTTCTGCAATAAGTTTTCTGATGGCAGGAGAAGCTTCTTGATTATACAAAAGCTGCAACTGTGACATATAAACAGAAATATCTACAGGTCGATCTGCAACCACAAGCCAAAACTCAAAATCTAACTGATTGTACATATTTCGTAAATTAGCTAAAATCGACTGTTGAGATTCATAATCAAGAATAAAAATATTTCTTGGAGATATTTTAACTCCTGTCACTTTCTCTTGAGTATTTAAAAGAATCATCCCACTCGATATTGACTGAACTGGAATCCAATCTTCTGTATATCTACTTCTTGATTGTGTCTTCGCCATATTTATTACACCAACCCTTCCATATATAACGCTGTCTATTTACACAATAGAAATTGTATATTGCCCCTAAAAGAACTAAAATATTATGTTGATAAGGGATAGGCAATACCAAAAATAATGCAATAAGAACCGGAAGTAAAAGCATAATAGCAACTACTGTATTGTCCATATAATCTTGAAAAATAAGAAGTAGTATCAAGGTCATAGTAAGACCAACCAAAAATATTGCCAAATCAACCGGTCTAAAATATCCTAAAATAAGCCTTCCTCTGTTAGCATTTGCAGGAATCAAATAATTATTATTCACTATATATCACACTCCATTATGAACCATTACTGTTATTACTTTTTTTATTATTATTTCTATTACCTTTTATATTCTGCTGTCTTAATTCTTCTTTCAAATAATCTTTTTCTAGTCTTTCTTCTACATCTTTATTGTAAGGATCCTTATTATTAGTCCTATTTCTTGGGTCAAAACCAGTTCTTTGAGCAGTACGTATAAACTCTTGTTCTTGTTTTGATGCTTTTAATTCCTCATTGGACTCTGGAGTTAGCCCTCTTGCTCCTAAATATGCTTCATTTACCGAGCTTCTTACTCCAGCTGTCTTTTTAGCAACATAACTATGAGCTCTTCTATTCCTTTCACGTTCTTCTATACCAGATCTACTAACACCAAATAACTTGAAGTCCTCTTTTGCTTTATCGGCATTCTTTCTAGCCTTAGCAGCAACCACTTTATCATGGTCTGCTTGATTCCTTAATTCTTCAAATGTCATTGCTCTTTCTACTCCATTTGTATCTGTTTTAGTAGGTCTTACTCCTGTATGCAAAGCTTCTTGATAAATTCTCTCAGAAGCTTCTGCTTTTTCTTCCAAATCACTAGCATAATCATCGGCCGCCTTTACCGAAGCCTCCGTTAATCCAAGTCTAGCAGCTGCTTTTCTTCCTTGATTTTTAGCACTCATTCTCTGTAGGCCAGCTCCAAAGCCACCAATCCAGTTCTTATCTCCTGTTCTAATTTGTCCCGCAGTATCACGAGCAGTTGCATATGCTCCCTTCTTAGGATCGGCACTAGCACCAGCAACAGCACCAGTAAGCATACCTGATAAACTACGACCTCCTACAAGTCCTCCTACAGCACCAACTGCCATACCAAGTCCAGTACCAAGTCCTGCTCCACTGTCCTTCATTCCAAGAGCATCCTTTACAAACTTTGGAGCTTCTCTTGCAAAGTAAATAAGACCCAAAATCAAAATAACAGTCAAATAAGAAGAACGAATCGGATCATCACTAAATGCTGGCCAGTTTTCAAATAGACCATTGGAAACGATAAGTTGCATAAACATAAGAACAATATATAATAATCCAAGCTTTATAAAAAGATCCAAGAAAGTAGAAACCAGTGACTTTAGCCAATGAGAAAAGGCTCCATCTTTGCTAGATTTAGGATCTACTAAAGACATAATAGGAATTGGAGCAATAGCCTCCAAAACAATCATTTTAAATACTCGCTTAGCCACATCGATAGTAATTCCCAAAAGCATAATAACTAAAAGAATACCTACAATAGTAGAAACAACAAAATTATAAGTATATTTATAATACTTAACTCCTGCAACCTTATTAATTAATGGAAGGGAGTTAAAAATATCATCAGGAACAGAACAAGTTAAATTAACATAAGAAGTAAATTCATCTATACTAGTAATTTGTGGTACACTCTCATACGTTCCATCACCACACACAGAATCCAACTCTTGAGAAGGAGCAAAAAAGGCCCGAAGAGTAACAATAGACATCGAATTAGCTGCTGCTTCTATATCCTGTGAACTACCGTTAATAGCAGACCCACCATCTGTACTAACTCCCAAAACAATCCTAGGAAGCATCGGTAAAAAAGCATTTTGAGCTCTTTGTAACAAGCCAGCTCCACCATCTGTTCTAAATAGAATACTAGGAATACTAATTAAAGCTATTAACATGACAATAGTACGTGTTATCAGCTTAGAAACTCCCTTCTCGCTTTTCCCAGACATTGACTCAGGATCCACTATATACTGAAAAAAGGAAAAAGAAAGTTTAAATGCCATAAAAACCCCTAAAAGTACATATATACGTGTATAAATACCATTTAAAAGCCCAGAAGCAGTGGTCAAATTAGACAAATCAAATATTCCATACAAAATAAACTTTATAATAGAATAAATAATCCAGTCAATACCCGAAAATATTCGTCTAAAAATATCCCATGCCCAATGTTGTGTTTGTAATCCCATAATATTCAACTCCAAACATATATAACTACCATAAATTATATCACATAAAAAAATAATAATAAATAGTTATTATTATTTAAATTTACGTTCGTAGATTTTCATTTGGAATTCCGTTTTTTTAAAAAAACGGAATTAAGTTTGTTTATAGTATAATATATCTTATGT
>CASFCU010000066.1 GCA_949293285.1 uncultured bacterium | reverse complement strand
ACCTGAAAAGTGGAGTTATACATTAGAAGTAGATAAAGATGCTCAATTTGTTTGTCCTGATATGACAGAATATGTAACAGATAATTTATCAGGTGTAGCAAGTGTAAAACTTGATAAGTGGTATTCAGAAAACTGGTCAATACCAGATCAAACAAAAGTAGGAAGTTTTGTTTGCCGTTATATTTCAACAGATAAAGCTGGAAATAGCGTAAGTAATGATATTTTCTATGATGTTGTAGATACTACTGAACCAACTCTTCAAATTTCTTCAGATAGTATAGGTGTAGATGGTGTTTATAGTAAGTTAGTGTTAAGTGCTACTGATAACTATTATTTAGATTATTATTTAATTAATGGAAAGTATCAATCAACTATTACAAATTTAACTACTACACATGGAAGAACTTTCGTTGGTGGTCATCTTGTAGAAGGTAAGAATACGATTGTTGTTTATGACAAATCAGGAAATGTATCTAATACAATAGAATTTACTTATGATTCAACTGCTAATGTTGAGCTGTAGGTGATGAAAAGTATTGCGGGAGTATGTTGTTTTTACAATAAAGAACTCCGCAAAGATGTATATAACATAAGAGTTCCAAGTATAATGAATGATAAGAATATTTAAAGTAGTAATTGGGAATTTCTTAAGAATCAAATTATATAAATTAGATAGCCTGTAAGAGAGATTTTAGTATCTTTCTTTACAGGCTTTTATTTATTTTTTACATCATTATCCTATTATCTCAGAATTTTTTTTATGAAAAAATGGTAATTGCTTGACTTAGAGCTTACTCTATGTTGTATTATTTATATAATAAGAGAGGAGTATATATATGAAATTTTATAATTTAGATAATAAAGGATTGAGAAAGGAGATTAAAAAATTTAGAAAAACTAATTACGGCAAAATTGTTTTTTGTTTATCTTATGCAGTATCTTTTTTAAGTTTTCTTATTAGTATTTTCTTTATTGTTTTTGTAAATGGATGTACTTATAAATATTTTTGTTATAGATTTTTACCTATTACATTAATTTTTCTATTTGTTACTTTTGTTTCTTTTATTTTGGGGAGCATCTATTATTATAGAGAATTGAAAAAGTATGTAGAAAGTAAGGAAAAGTAATACTATGTTATATTATATGATGATTGCATTGTTATATTCTCCAGTAGGAATTTATTATTATTTCTATTTTAGGAGAGTAGCAATGCTTTTTATGGGGAAGAATATCCCTAAAATCCTTCGTATTTTTCTTTTTTTGTTAGCTATATTCATTGTGTTATTGTGTGCTAATCCGTTTGGAGTATGGATAGTGTTTTTTTCTCATTTGTTTTTCTTTTCTTTATTGATAGATTTCGTGATGTGATAAAAAATAGTATAAACAATAATATATTTGGATATAAAATTTCAATTATTCTTCTATAATTCCTGTACCTATTTCTATATTTGGATATTTAATTTTAATTTCTTTTTCTATTTCATCACAAGATAAATGGTCTATTCTTATATATTTATTGCTCTTAAGTTCTAAACACATAAACTGTTTTGATTTATTAGAAATCTCATCACTTATTTTAACTATTTCACTTGTTTTTACAAATTTTGGATACAATGAATCTATGAAAACAAACCACGTTTCTGTTATAAGTAATCCATGTCCATTTTCATCATAGTATTTTATCGTGCTTTCATTATTAATTTCTTTATTAATTGTATCTATAAACTCATTTAAATAACCCTTTTTTGCTAATTTCTGATACAGCTTCGTTTTATTAAATTTCACTTTTTTAAGATTAAACAGTATCTTCCCTAATCTTGTTCCCAAAAGGAAACCTATAGTTGGCATCAAAAAAGCTCCTAAAAATAACATTAACCCTAACAATTTTGATCCATTAAAAAATATAATAACAATAGAAAACGTACCGAAAAAAAATACTCCGGCCAATATAGTACCAACAACAGTTGATTTATCATCTTTTTTGCATTTTGCTAAAATTTCTTCTATATATTCCATACAGTTTTCTCCTTTTTATTCATCTATTTTATTTCTTCAAGTTTCTTTTGTTCTTTACTTTCTAGTTGTTTTCTTTCTCTTTCAAGTTCTTTTAAACTCTTTTTAGGCGTTGGCATATCTTCTGGCATCATTCCACCAATATCTGCAATTGCTTTTCTAACTTTTTTACCAACTTCATAATGTACATCTTTAGCTTCTTTTTCACCTTGTATATTATCTCTTATAAGTCTTTGTTTAGTTTGATTTATCCTAAATAAATTAGCAATCAACTCATCTTCATTCATATTATCTAAAATATCTTCTCTATATCTTAATTTTTTTCTTTTAAAAATATCATCAGCAGTTTCCCCATTATACAATCCTTTATATCCTGCATTATGAAACTCAGCCATATTTTTAACTCCAGCAGATGATGCAACTTTTTGTAACGTATAATTACCTTGTTTTGTTAATTTTCTTTGATAAAATCTTTTTTCATCATCTGATAAAGAATCATATTCTTGTTCCGTTATTTCTTGTTTTCTTGTTTGTATAGCAAAATATGTTTGTCCTAATGCAACAACTTCTTTGCTTGGATCGGCATTTTGAACTATCAAATAACATATATATCTTGATAATTTATAATCTTGTATATTAGCAACTGCATTATTGTTTCTTTTTGACAACTTGTTGACCTCAACAAGTTGTTCATCTATATTAAAACCAGAATTTTTACATGCCTCTTTTGCCTTATTTAAAACCTTTAAGAAATTTCTCCAATCTCTATATTCTAAAACTTTTGAAAGTTCCCTAGCATACCAATATTCATTTCCGTATTCATCTATATGTTTAATATTTTCAAAAATATTGTTAGTATATTTATCTCCAATTTTCTTCATTACTACCTCCTTCTTTATTGTTTTATATAAAAGTTTTCCATAAGTCGTTATTACCCCTATTTTTTTTAAAACTTTATCATTTTTTACCTATAAAATGTAAAAAGAAATAAATTTAAAAATCTTTATTTATAAGCCTTTCTAGGAAGTTTTCCATAAGTCGTTATTTCCCAATTTATTGTCTTTTTATCTTCATATCCACGTATATTATCAGTTTTTGACATAATATCACTTCCAATTCCTCTACATTATAACATAAAAGAATAGATTTTGCATCTATCCTATAAATTGTAATTTGAATTATAATTTCTTTCTATATAATAAACATTTCAAAGGTACTTTTTTATCTAATTCTAATGTAATATCTTCTTCACCAACCTTATCGAAACCTCTATGTTCATAAAATTGATAAGTACATTTATCATCTGTGAACAAGTATATTTCTTTACCTTTTTCTCTTTTTTCTAATTCGTTTAATAATTTTGTACCAATACCTTTTACTTTTAAATCAGGGTTAGCTGATAAAAATCTTATTTCCCCATCTGGTTTATTTTCTTTTTTATATTCTTGTAATAATTTTTTATTAACTTCATCATACACTCCAACACTATCTTTAAAGAAATGTTTTTGTATGAAATCAACAAATTTTACATACATAGTTTTTGAAAATGATCTATGATATTTTGGTTCACCATATATATCAGCAATTAATACTCCAGCAAGTTCTTCTATTATTTTATCCATATCCATTCTGCATAAACTTTGCATATATGGTAAATCAACTCTTGCTTTATCAGAAATAGAAATTATTAAAGCATCTCTTGCATTTTCTACTGTTCTTT
>CASFCU010000065.1 GCA_949293285.1 uncultured bacterium | reverse complement strand
TATATTCTGCTCCATAGATCAACGATATCACAACAGTAAAAATCAAAAATAGGATGACGTCTTCTATTGTAATAAACTTTTTACTATTTTTAGGATACATTATTTTCTTTATAAAGATTAATACTGTTATACTTTGAATAATAGATCCTACTATATTACCTACATAACTTGACACTGTTGCACACCTTCTTTTTATAAGCTCTAGATATATCATATGAAACTGTTCCATTTTTGAAGATTATTTTGTTTTCTGAGTAGTTATATTCACTTACCTGATCCATATTTATTATGGTACTTCTACTGATTTTGATGAATCTTTTATCTAATAGTTTAAGTATATTATTCAACGTTTTATAAACGGTATATTCTCCATATGTAGTTTTAATGATACATTTTTTACTGTCCTTTTCTTTCTCAATCATAACAATGTGTTTAAAATCTATTTTTTTAATTACTTTATTAAATTCAAAAGTTAAACAGTTTTCTCTATAATCATAATTTTTCTTAATTCTTTCTAAATCTTCTTTGAGTTTTTTCTCGTAGTCATCAAATTTATTCAGAAAATCAAATAAATATAACCTGTTACTCAAAGCTTCAAATTTTAATTCATTATGTGCTGTTAGCAATATTATTAATGAGTTCCAATCATCTAGATCTTCTCTTATATATCTAGATGCATCGATTCCTGAGCCACACTTTGTTTCTATATCAAGTATGTATACTTTAAATCCTTTTATATCTTTTATTTTTTGTTTAAATTCTTGTTCATAATCTTCGTACAAATAAAATCTATCATCAATGTCAAAACTCATCATATAGTTTTGCACTATTTTCTTTATTTTTTCTGCAAAATTTTTGTTATCATCACAAATTATAAAATTGATCATATATTTACTCTCCCACTATTATCACACGATTATTATTTTACCATAAATTGGAAATTTTTAAAACTCTATGTTTAGTGTTTTTTTATTCTCTTCATTTCAAAATCCTTTACTTTATTGCTTACCTTTTCTGAAAGTATACTAGTATGAAGAACAAACCAAATAACTAAAATAAGCAGTAAGAAATATATTATCATCCCTTTAATAGGATCTTTCAGTGCATAAAATATTGATGCTAAAGAGAATAATATATCTATTGCATATATGACTAGTACGGTTCCTCTTTGAGAAAAGTTCATTTTTAGAAACTGATGATGCAGGTGCTCTTTGTCTGCTTCGAAGATTGGTTTGCCTTTTAGTAATCTTCTTAGTATGGCAAACATTGTATCTAATATTGGTATTGCTAAGATTATGAGTGGTACTACTAACGAAGTTAAAAGAGTTCCTTTATACCCTAGTAAAGAGATTACTGCTATTATAAATCCCATAAACGAGGAGCCAGATTCTCCTGCAAAAAGTTTTGCTGGATGAAAATTGTGTACGAGAAAACCAAAACATGATCCGAGCATAATAAAAGTTAAAGTGATTTCTAAAGTATCTACTCTTCCTTGAAAAAAGGCAATTATTCCAATCGTTAGAAAAAATATTGAGGATATTCCCGAGCTTAATCCATCAATTCCATCAATAAGCCTTATTACGTTAATACAACCAAGTATAAAAAAAATGGTTATTGGGTAGGAAAACACACCGAATTCTACATTTATTCCTAACATTGTTACATTAGTTAGTAATATTTTTCCATAACATGTTATTACTAGGGAAGCTAAAATTTGGCTTAGAAATTCGTATTTTGCTTTTAAAGCTTTTATATCATCTATTATTCCAGTTATTATAATTATGAAACTTGCAATTAAAATTGAATTCATTTCTATGCTGTGTACTCCAAATAGCATGTATCCAAATAAAAAACCTGCATATATTCCTAAACCTCCTAATTTAGGAGTAGGTTTTGTATGTACTCTTCTTTTATCTTTTGGGATATCAATTGCTCCTATGTGATATGCAATTTTATTGGTAAATGGCATAATTATGGCAGTAAATAAAAAAGTAACTAAAACCATCAAAAAAACTTCATCTAAGTAATCATTAAACACAATTCATCACCACTTATTAGTATTATAGCAAATTTTGATAAAAATAAAAGTCATTAAAAAGTTAATGACTTATTTATCTATTAAATTTAGATTTTCTAGCATAATTCCACATCCTTCTGCTACACAAGTTAGTGGACTTTCTGCTATAAAAATTGGCACTTTTAATTCTTCTTCAAATAATTCTGGAAATCCTTTTAATAAGGCGCCACCACCGGTTAATACTATTCCTTTATCAATAATATCTGCTGACAACTCTGGTGGTGTTTTTTCTAATACTGATTTTACTACTTTTATAATTTCAGTTGCTAGTGGTTTTAGTGATTCTTCGATTTCCTTTTCATTGATTTCTATCATTGATGGCAATCCACTAGATAAGTCCCTACCTTTAATTTCCATTTTCTTATTTTTATCTCCGTTATGAACATTTCCTATGTTGAGTTTTATTTCTTCTGCTGTTCTTTCTCCAATTAATAGCTTGTACTTATTTTTTACATAATCTACTATAGCTGTATCAAATGAATTTCCCGCTATTTTTATGGACGATGAATTTACTATTCCTCCAAGTGATAATATTGCAATATCAGTAGTGCCACCACCTATATCTATTACCATATTTCCCGTGGGCTTGGCAATATCCATTCCGGCACCTACTGCTGCTACTTTAGGCTCTTCTTCAATAAAAACCTTTTTGGCTCCAATTCTTTCTGCTGCTTCTCTTATGGCATTTTTTTCAACGGATGTTATGTTTGATGGACAGCATATTAATATCCTTGGTTTTGAAAATATCCCTTTCCCTTTCACTCTTAAAATAAAGTCATTTAGCATGGCTTCTGTGTATTCAAAATCGGCAATGACCCCATCTTTTAATGGTTTTATTGCTTTTACTTTCCCTGGCGTTCTTCCCAGCATTTGGTTAGCTTCTTTTCCAACTGCTAGTACTTGTTTTGTTTCTGAATCAATTGCTACTACAGTTGGCTCGTTTACAACAATACCTTCTCCTTTAACGTATATTAGAACATTTGCGGTTCCTAAATCTATTCCTATATCTCTCACATTATCCCTCTTTTAATTTTAAATATCTTTTTCTTGTGGATTCTCCACCTCTTAAGTGTCTTATTTCTACATGTTCTTTAAATATTTTACTTATCTTTTCATGTGTTAATCTATCTAATTCTAAAAGACGCTCTTGTAAATCTTTATGTACGGTACTTTTGCTCACATTAAATATCTTGGCAACTTCTCTTACTGTACTTTTTGTTAAGAGCACATAATTTGCTTCATTATATACTCTTTGTATTATATTTTTATTCATATGATTATCATCCTCTAGTTAATTATATAAATGTAGTTTTTTTATATGAATAAAAAAGACTGAATAACAGCCTAATTAAATAATTTTTACAACTCTTTTATATTTTTACCTATATATGTATTTGGATCTACGATATTTCCATCTTTCATAAGTTCAAAATGAAGGTTGTAATTAGATGATGTTATTTTTGAACTACCACTTTTGGCAATGACTTCTCCCCTTGTAACTTTCTGTTCTACTTTTACTGATATATCATCAAGCATCTGATATACACTGATAAGGTTCTTGTCATGTGTTATTTCGACAATATTTCCCAATAATTCATTGTAATATATTTTTGTAACTGTCCCATCCATCACACTAACGATGTCAAATTCTTCATCTGATGAATATGTTATTCCAGAATTCTGCAAGTAAGTGTCATCGTATCTTATTATTGAATTTTCTTGGCTAGATGATTCTGCTTGATAGTTATAATAGCTTGATGTTATGCTTACTTTATCACTAGTAAATGGTTTTAGTATAACTATCTCATTTTCTCCTACTACAGGAAGAGTATTATCAAAAATCGAATCTGAGACATAAGTCAAGTCATCCTCTTCGTCTCCTTTATAAATTAATGTGGTAGACATTACCATTAATGCTATAACCATTAAGATATAAAGTGTCGGCAATACAAATGGTTTTAATACTAATTTTTTCTTCATTATTATAATTCACCTCATTAGTATTTTTTTCTAAATGAGTAATTATATACATTTTTTATGAAAAATTTAAATAAAAGTCGTATAAAAAATTTGTAACTAAATATATTAGAGATAATCCTATAAGAAAATAAAAGCATCTTGCTTGATAAATTTTATTTTTTTTAAAGATTCCATTAATATTTAGAGAATCCATTGACCATATTACGATAATACTAACCAAAATGTATAACAAAAATTTACTGGTCACTGTATTCACCATCCTCATATTTTTTTATTTCTTCTACTCTTCTTTTATGTCTTTCAATATTCGAAAATTCGGTGTTAACAAAAGATTCTACTAATTCTATTGCACTTTTTATATCTTTTTTAGCATCAAGAGCTATAATATTGGCATCATTATCCTGTCTTGTTAGTATTGCTTCTTCTTTGGTATTTACTTTGGCACAACGTATTCCTTTTACCTTATTACATGCTATTGATATTCCTATTCCCGTTCCACAAATTGCAATTCCAAAATCATATTTTTGATTTCTTACATTTTCCCCTATTATAAAGGCGTATTTTGTATAGTCAACCATGTCAGCAGTATATGGTCCTAAATCCGTTATATCATATTTATTTTTTAAATGGTTTAATAATTTTTGTTTTAATTCAAATCCTCTATGATCACTTGTTATACATATTTTCATGTTTCCACCTCTTTAGTATCATTATATCACGTATTATGTCAGTCATTAACTATTTTAATACTTTGTTTGCAGTATTTTGATTAGTTACGTGAATTTTATAAATATTACTTTTAGAATGTTTAGGTTTGTACTTATAATATATATTTTTGAATATCCAAAATAATTTTTTCTAAAAAAAACGATTTGGATTTCTCCAAAATCGTTTAAAACTTATTTCCACATGATGTACAGAAGCTAGCATTTTCTTCTACTTTTTCACCACATTTAGGGCAAAACTTACTTTTACCACTTGTTTTAGAAGCTTTATCATCTTCATAGAAGTTATTGTTAGCAAATACTGTTATTTTATCAAGGAAACTTTGAACTGGGAAGAATGCCCCTCTCATTTCTCTGTTAGTTATTACAGAATAAATGAACTTAAATTTAACTATTACAATGATAAATGCTAATATTGAATCTAATATTTCTATTAATAGATTAATAGGTGTGAATAAGTATTTATCTGTATTGTTGATTAAATCATTATCTGCACCCCAAGATACTAACATTTCAAAGAAATTTCTTAATCCACCAAATAAAGCATCTACACCTTGAACGATAACATCCCATGCAAGTAATGTTACTGCACAAGCTCCAAATAAGGCTAAAACTTTAATTGTTAGATCTTTTAGACTTTTTCCAGTTTCACAAAATGCCCAAATAAATGCAGTAACAAGTATTAGAAATTGCCATCCTGCAAACATTGAACCAAACATTAGTAAAGCTAATAAATTTTCATTGATTTTAAACTTCTTCATACTCTCCTCCTTCTTTTATTTTATATTAGCACATAAGAAAAAAAAGAACAATATATCACTTAAAAATTTCATTTTTTTTTAATAAAATTTTATAACTGCAAATGATAAGTATCTTGTAATAATAATACTTTAATATCATCATTAAATAGTACGCCTTTTTTAGGTTCCTATTTATGTTATCAAATTGCTATCGTTGGAGACAATCTTTTTTCATAAAAAAGAGAAACCGAGTCCTAATAACTTTATTAGATTATTTCCTCTTATAAGTTATGTTTTTCAAACATATATGACAAAATAAAAAATGCCTTTTTAACCTAAAGACATTTTATCCTATTTTACTCTTCTGATTTAAATCCATACTTTTTATTAAACTTATCTACTCTTCCTGTATGAGATTTTCTAGATTGTTTATTAGTATAGAATGGATGACATTTAGAACATACTTCAACATTAATTACATCTTTTGTTGATTCTACTTCAAAAGTTTC
>CASFCU010000064.1 GCA_949293285.1 uncultured bacterium | reverse complement strand
ATTAAAACAGAATCTTATTCACAATTATTAATAAATGATAACTACATTAAATCAAATGATATTTTGAAAATTGAAATGCCAGTTGATTTAAATATTGCTTATGCTGAATATCTTAATCAGTCATAAAGTTGAACATAACTTTCATAAAAAAACAGTAAACCTTTTTCGTTTACTGTCTTTTGCAGTAGTTTATTTATAATTTTCTGCTTTTACTTCCATAAAACTTTGTGGATGTTTACATACTGGGCAAACATCAAGTGCTTTACTTCCTATATATACATGACCACAGTTTCTACAGATCCAAATCTTATCTCCGTCTTTTTGAAATACTCTTTTATCTTCAACATTTTTTAGTAATGTTAAGTATCTTTCTTCGTGTTCTTTTTCGATTTTTGCAACAGCATCAAACAAATATGCTAGTTCATTGAATCCTTCTTCTTTAGCTGTTTTAGCAAATTCTTTATACATGTCAGTCCATTCATAGTTTTCACCAGATGCTGCATCTTTTAAATTTTCTTCTGTAGATGGGATATCACCACCATGTAAGTACTTAAACCATAATTTGGCATGTTCTTTTTCATTATTAGCTGTCTCTTCGAATATTGCAGCTATTTGTTCATAGCCATCTTTTCTTGCCTTTGATGCATAATAAGTGTATTTATTTCTTGCTTGACTTTCTCCAGCAAATGCTGTCATTAAATTTTGCTCTGTTTTGGTTCCTTTTAAATCTTCGTATTTCATTTTTCCTCCTTTTTTATTTGATATTATAGGATCTCCCATAATATTAACTTTTCATAAGTACTATTTTCCTGATAATGATATAGTATTATTACATTAACCATGTAAATGATAAACTCTATTTATTTTTAATAATAGCATCAGACTTTTCTTAATGATAATCATTATCATTTAAATTATAACATTTTTATAAAAAAATGCAATAATAAATTATTTTAGTTTTTTGACTTTTTATTTTTAGTTTTTTGACCTTATTTACTTTTCCTAGACTCGATTGCGTACTTTGTTTTTATTTAATGATTTTTTATTGAAATCTCTTTCTAGTAAGAAACTCTTAGATTTTGCCAAACTTATATTATTAGTATCCGGACTATTTCAATTATCTGTCTTTACAAAGCTTAGTACTTACTGAAATCGAAACAAATTCATAGTGGTTAGCATTCATTCTTTATTCAATTACACATGGAATTCAAATATATATATCATTTGTATATTTTATTTTTACTGCTGAAAAATGGCTATTTTGATTTTTTTCTACTACTTATTATTGGAGTTTCAATACCACCTAAATAATCTATATTTATCGTTCTAGAATCATCTAAATTACTTTTTGCTTTTTCATATAAATAGTTTTGCCAATACTCTAAAGTTACTGGGATATACATTAGCATCTGTTCTGAAAAATGCGTACACCCACAAGTTAATATAGAAAAATCTTTATTTTGTCGATTTGCTGATTCTATTATTCTAACCGTTGCATCACATGTGTAGATTCCTGTTACTAATGAATATGGTTGTAGTGAAATATTTGACGTAAATACTCTTTTATATAGTTTAATATTTCCACATTTTTTGGTTACCAATTTATCATCATATGCTGATATTGTTCCTTTGCCTGTTGAAGTTTGGTAGTGATCAATTATTTCTGATAATGCCGGATAGTACCCACTTCCTATTTCTAATATATTTCCATTTAAATCATACATTGCATGCAAATATTCAAAAAATTTTTGATATCTATTGTTCTCTTCTGGAAGAGCACCTATGGCTTGCTGAACTTGTGCTATTATATCGATATCTTTATTGCTATTTACATAACTAAAAAAATTATTTTTTATAAATTCATAGGCATTACGGTCATATTCATCTTTGTATTTGATTAAGTATTCATTTAATTTCATTGCTAGTAATCGATTATTCATAATATAGCTTTTATCCCTCCTGAATGACGTTATTATATCACAAATATTTTATTATTCATCTTTTTTTTCATAACTATCCAAGAAATTATATTTTTCTTTGTTTTGTCTATATCCTAAAACTGTATTTAAATTCACATTTTCTGCGCTTTTAAAAATATTATAATCAATATTTTTGTTTTTTGTTTTTAAATATTTTATTAATTCTTTGATCTCTTTTCTTTTACTAAGTTCTGAATCAGATTTTGTCTTCTCTGTAAAATTACATGCACAATTTATGAATTCTAGGTTATTAAATTTCTTCCAAGCAATAATATCTTCTTCTTTTACTAAGTATAATGGTCTTATTAATTCTAATCCCTCAAAATTTTCACTATGTAATTTAGGTAACATAGTTTTAAACTCTGCACCATAAAATATACTTAAAAGTGTCGTTTCGATTACATCATCGAAGTGATGTCCAAGAGCAATCTTATTACAACCCAATTCTTTTGCCTTATTGTAAAGGTAGCCTCTTCTCATCCTGGCACACATGTAGCAGGGTTTTTCTTTGTTTAATTTTTCGGCAACAGCAAATATATCACTTTCAAATATTTTTATATCAATATTTAGCAAGTTTGCATTGTCAATTATCTTTTCTATGTTCTCTTTTTTGTATCCAGGATTCATTACAGTGAATGTAACATCGAATTTTGTTTTACTATGTCTTTTTAGTTCTTGGATACATTTGGCTAGTAGAAAAGAATCTTTTCCTCCAGATATACATACCATAATTTTATCGTTATCGTTTATAAGGTTATAATCCTTGATTGCCCTTACAAACCTTCCCCATATTTCTTTACGGAATTTTTTTATTATGCTTCTTTCTATTTCTTTGTATTTTTCCATGTTTACCTCAATTAATTGTCATTTTCTATTATATATATTAACTTTTGTTTTTCTTCCTCAGTTAAAAAGGCAGCTTTTACGGCGTTAATGTTCATTTTTTTAAAATCTTCGGGTGTAAAGTTAAAATAGTTGGATAATTTTTCATATTCTTTTTGTAAAGTTATATTCGATACCGTTCTGTTGTCCGTATTTACGGTTACTAAAACTTTTTTATCAATTAATTCTTTAATTGGATGATTTTCATATTTATCTATTGCATTTGTTTGAACATTGCTTGTAGGACATAGTTCTAATGTTATATTATTCTTTATTATTTCCTCTATCACTTTTTGATTTTCAATCGATTTGATGCCATGCCCTATTCTCTTAGCACCATATTTAATTGCTGATAAAACGTTCTTATAACTTCCTGCTTCACCAGAGTGTATTGTGAAAGGAATCTGCTTTTCTCTAGCTATTTCAAATAATTTTGAAAATTTCTCATTGTCATAAGATGCTTCATCACCGGCTAAATCTAGTGCTGCTACTCCTTTGTTTAAGTATTTTTCGGTAACGTTAATTATTTCAATGTTCGTTTTTTCTGATAGATTTCTCATCATACATATTATCAAATTTGTTTTTATGTTTTTGTCATTCCTAAGGCCTTTTAGCACGCTTTCTATTACTTCTTCCATAGTTAGCCCCTCTTTTGTATGTAAATAAGGACAAAATCTTATCTCTGCGTAAATAACATTATCTTTTGTTAGGTCTTCTATCAGTAAATTACTAAATTTTTCCAAGTTTTCTTTTGTTTGTAAAAGAGAGAGAGGTAAGGTAAACTTTTCTAAATATTCTTTTAGATTTGTACACTTATCGTTTGCTTTTAATTCTTTTTCCACATTACTGTTTATCATTTTTTTTGCGTAATCTATATTGATTGATCCATCCAGATGTAGGTGAAGCTCAATTTTTTTTAAATTTTTCATCATATCACATTTCCTTTTTGATGAAATTATAACAATTTCATCAAATATTATCAATAATAGACAGAAGGAAGAAGAAACTTTTTAGAAAAATTTGAAAATAATTCAGTTAGTTGATGGATGGATTCTATTGTGAATTTCTGATATAGTAAGATAATAAAAAAAGAAGCTGATTAAGCTTCTTTTTTTTATTATTCTATTTCAATTAATTTCTTATTTTCTGTTTCTTCGATTTTAGGAACTTTTATTTTTAGGATTCCATCTTCAAATTTTGCACTAATATCATCTGTTCTTAGTTCACCTAGATAGAAAGATCTT
>CASFCU010000063.1 GCA_949293285.1 uncultured bacterium | reverse complement strand
AACACTAACCCATTCTAATTTATTTACTTCAGCTATTAGTTCTACTTCATTTTTTAATATTCCATAATAAACTTCTAATTCTTTATTCCATTTAGTATAGGTTAGATTCATAAAATGAATTAAATCTATATCAGTTTTCTTAATATTGGTTTCCTCTTCTAATTCTCTGTATGCTTCATTTAAACCATCATTTTCTTTTTCTATTTTTCCACCCACTAAATTATACATTCCTATATATGGTTCTTTTGTTCTTTTACACATTAATGTCTTTTTAATATTTTTATCAAATACAACAATTACATTCATTTTTAACATAATTATTTCTCCAAAAAATCTATTCTTTAATAATCCAAACTATTAGGATCTAATAAGAAATCAAAAACGCTCATAGTTATAATCCCATTTTCATTTCTTGATCTTTTAATATAATCTTTAACTATTATAATTTTTTTAAATGAATCATTAATTTTTAACAACGGTCTTTCTTCTTGTTTTCTTTTTTCTTCATCTGGAATACTAAAAGCTGATTGAATATAAATTTTATTATTACCTTTATTTGCAATAAAATCCACTTCCAATTGCTTGTAAGTAAATTCATTTTCTTTTCTTTCTTTTGATTCTATTACGCCTACATCAACATTATATCCTCGTCTTCTTAATTCTAGATATATGATATTTTCCATAATATGTGTTTCTTCATTTTGTCTAAAATTAATAAATGAATTACGAATACCCAAATCACTAAAATAAAATTTATAGGGCGTGCTCATATATTTTTTACCTTTAACATCATATCTTTCAGTTTTTTCAATTATAAACGCCTCTTCTAAATATTTTAAATAAGAACTAATAGTCTTTGGATCAATATTTAGACCCGCAGTAGATTTGAAGGTATCAGAAAGTTTTTTAGGATTTGATAATGATCCAATACTGGATGAAATAATTTCTACTAAGTAAACTAACTCGGCATCGTTTTTTATATCATTTCTTTCGATCACATCATTAATATAAACATTCTTTTGCTGTTCTTTCAAATAAGCAGTTTTTCTTTCATCTGTTCCCATTGAAACTATTAATGGTAATCCTCCATAAGTTATATATTCAACCCAACCATCTAACTTATCTCCATCATATACAGACATAAATTCGTAATAGGAAAGCGGATATACTTTAATCTCTTCACCACGACCTCTAAATTCTGTAATGATGTCAGATGATAAAAATTTAGAATTACTTCCAGTTACATATATATCAATGTTTGAAATTCTTAAAAGACCATTTAAAACACCTTCAAACTTTTCTACCAATTGAATTTCATCTAGTATTACATAATAAATTTCTTTATCAATAATTTTATCTTTTATATATTTACTTAAATTCTTTGGTATTAATAGTTCTTCGTTATCCGAATCATCTAATGCTACTTTTATTATATGGTCATCAGGTACATCGTTTTCCAAAAGATATTCATAAAATAAAGTATTCAACAAATAAGATTTTCCGCATCTTCTTATTCCTGTTATCACTTTTATAAGTCCATCATTTTTTGCATCAATAAGTTTATTTAAATAATAATCTCTTTTTATTTGCATATTTGTCATTCCTTTCAAATATATTCTACCCTATTTTATGTATTTTATCAACACTCCATTCCAAAAAAACTCCACAATTGACTTTTTTGGGAATGAATTTGCAAAATTTTGTTTTTCATAACAATAACTTGTCCACGCTTTCTTCAATTGAATCATTAAATGGATTTATTATGTGAACAAAACAATAATATGACATTACAGATTCTTTTACAAACTTATCCTCTTTATTTCTAAGGATTTCAGCATTAATACTTATATAGTCATAATATTCGTAATGGATGCAATTAGTCTTTTTTCATCTTTGTTTTTCTCGTAGAGTATTCTCTTACTATCCATATCGATAACAACAGAAGAGGTGGCAGTATCCGAAACTGCATTGACAAATTCTCTGTTAAAAAATAAACTTGCTACTACTAATAATAATATATAAATTTTTCTCACTTGTACTCACCTATAAAATATTATGATTAATAGACAAGTTTATTTCACTTTTCAAAAAATAAAAAGTAATTTTTAATTTTTACTTTTTAGATGAAGATAAGAATCATTGCAAATTATCACAGAGTATTTGCTTATGAAATAGTTTATCATTAATTGGTAATTTTTTATGTCCACTTTTTATCTGTGGATAAGAAATATGATGGATATTTTATAAACTTCTATTAATTTTTTGCTATCTATTACAGTTTTATTTTAAAAAAATATTTTTTGTTAACTTATTGAAAACTTTTTCTAAAAAAATAAGCATCTGCCATTTTGGCAAATAAACTTATTTCAAATTTATCATTGCTGTTATTACTCTTTTTACATCACTTTCATTAAATGGTTTTGCTAAAACATCGACAATGGGATAATCAAAAGCTTTATAGATAGTTTCCTTCGAGTCATCACCGGTTATGATAGCAACAGGAATGCTTCCAAATAAATTGTTTTCTTTCAGATGCTTTAGAACTTCAAAACCATCGACATTTGGCATATTCAAGTCAAGAAGCATCCCTATTAAGGTTTCTTCTTTTTTATCAATTTTTTCTATTGCTTCTTTTCCGTCCGTTGCAGATATTATCGTATATTCATCCCCAACCATTTTTTCAATAATGTTTCTAATAATATTGGAGTCATCGGCAATTAGAATTGATTTTTTTACATTTTCTTGTTTGATATTGGTTTCATTACTGCTTTCTATATCAGTATCGAAGTAGTTATTTACAATTTCTAGTATGTGGTGTACTTCATTTATCAGTTCATCATAATGTTCATATACATAGTTTATGTTATTTGACTTACTTTCCATTTCATGGTTGTAAGCTAGTTCTGCTAATTTTGTAAATCCCAGATATCTTGCATCACTTTTTAAAGAGTGAACCATAATTGCATAGTTAGGCATATCTTTTTGTTCTTTGTATTGCTTTATATTTGCTAATTTTTCTGCAATATCGGTTAAAAAATCTACTAAAGTTTCATTATAAGTTTCAATGTCTCCAAGTATTTCTAAGCTTTTGTTTACATCAATTTTATTTTTGATTAAATAGTTTATATCCATCATAAGCAATCCTCCTATTACAATTGTAACATAGATTCATTAGTTTTTGGCAATAAATATTTGGTTTCTTTTCATGTCGATTTTTTGATTACAACTATACTTTTTTTTTGGTTTAAGATATAATTATTCTATCGATAGGAGGATATATGAAAAGAATTGAAGTAAAAACTTATAATATGGGAGAATCATTGTTTAATGCAATATTGTTTTTTATATTAGGTATCGTTTTGTTTACTAATCCTAATGGAGTTGTCAAATTTGTTATATACATACTTGGTGTATTTTCTATACTTGCTGGAATTTTTAAATTATTAGTTTATTATAAAACTGCTCAGTTTAATCCCAATAAAAAGGAAATTGTAAATGGGATGATGTATATGATTTTAGGAATGATTACTATCGTTTGTGCCATTGTTTTCTTTGATGCAATAGAAACCGTCTTACGTCTTACTGTTGCTGTATTTCTTTTGTATATAGGAATTAACAGGTTGATAAATGCTTTTAAAGAAGCTAAAGGAAATAGAGCTATTTATTTCATTAATGCCATCTTAATTATCGGTGCTGCTATTGCTCTTGCACTTATTCAAAATCTCCCATTTAGAATTGTTGGATTATTTATTGTTGGATATTCTATTATTGAAATGATTGGTTTTATCTTTTGTAAAAGAAAAATGAACTCTAAAATGGAAATAAAAGAGGCTACTATCATTTTGGAAAAAGAAGAAGATACTGATAAAAGAGAATTATTGAAATAATGTCAAAATGCAGATTTTTAAAATATTAATAAAAGTAGACTACTACAATGTAGAGTCTACTTTTTATGTTAGGTTTTCTTTACTTTCTAATAACTCTTTTGCTAACTCATCTCTATCGGTTTTTTTGGTAATTATTTTTACTTTATCGTCTAGTATATTTCCTAAATTACCATCAGTTGATAGCATTAACGTGATGTAGTCATCATTTTTGATGATGGAAGAGATTAGTTCTTCATTTTCTTCCAATGGTTCTAATTTAAAGTTTGTTTTATCTAAAAGAAGTATTTTACCATCATGATATGTATAGATTTCTTTTTTTCCGATACTTGTTATTATTGTTTTTTCTTCGGTTAATATTACTCCAGCATACGTTGCTCTCTTATTGGAAAATAAAGATTTTAACTTTTCAAGATATACTAAATAAAGTGTATTGGCATCTTTAAATAGGTTTTGTTCTAAAGTTATAAACCAATGGTTCATGTCATCTATGATCTTGCTTTCTTGGTTTGAAGATATATTATCTACAACAGAATAGAATTTAAAATTTTGATTCATCGGATGTGATAGTATGGTGATTCTACTTTTGGTTTTTTGACGTTTTTCTTTTTCCTCTTCTAAAATCATGTTTTTTAAATCGGTTGCTAATATTTCTAAACACTTCTTGTCAGGTTTTCCATATGCTTCTGTCGAGGTGTTGTTAGAATAAGGTCCATCGTCATCTAATCTTTGTTCCATTTTTTTGATTTTTTCATTGATATTTACCAATTCATTTTGCAATTTGGTAAATGATGCTTTTATTTCTTCCATGTCTTTTATTTTATCATTATCCATATACTGCTCCTTTGTGGTAATTCTTTATCATTTTTCACTACATAGAATTGAAGATTCGTTTTAAACTCTGTTATTTTTTTATAAAATTAGATTTTTCTTGCAATCCAACTACGTTATCCACAGGCATTGAAAAGCAAATTCCTCTTCCCTCCTTCGATAATCCTACTGCGTCTGTTATCTCCGTCATCACTTTTTTCTTGTCTTTTTTATCCGTAAGTATTAGTACTACATCTTTTTCTGGTTCGATAGTGATTCCTAAGAATTTAGTAGCTTCTTTTGATCCTAGACCAATCCCATGTATTAGCGTTCCACCATTAGCCCCTACTCTTTTAGCTGCATCCATAGCCATAGATGAATATCCTTGTAATACAATTAGTACAATTAATTCGTATTCTTTTGATTTTTCCATAGTGTATTCCTCCTCTATTAGCTTTATATCTTTATATTGATTGGATAAATATCTAGTAGCACTTGTAATTGTAAGACTGAAAGCAATTCCTCTACCTGGTCTATAAATTTCTATTTTATTATGTAAATCATATAGTAATTTTGTCTCTATTTTTTCTGGTATTATGCTAATAATTACATTTTTTTTGATTTCATCTAATCCAAAGTAGTCCATGAGAGAATTAGAGGCTGTTCCTATTCCGTTTATCAAAAAAGAATATCTTATTTTATGACGTTTATAGAGCCTTAATATTTTTTCGCCTTTTCCCTTATCTGTTATGGTTACTAAGACTTTTGTTTTTACTATATCATCGTTCATAAACCCTCCTAATAATCAATAATTTCTTCATTGTAAAGTGGATCCGTATAATTAACTTTGTGTCTAGTTTTTATTTTATAAATTAATCCTACTAGCTGAACAGTTATTAATGGTATCGTTGCTACTATAGCTATTAATCCAAAGGCATCTGTTAATACATTTTTATTTAATGCTTCTGCTATTCCTATTGTTAAAGGTAATAAAAATGTTGCTGTCATGGTTCCTGATGCTACTCCACCAGAATCAAAGGCAATTGCTGTGAAAATAGGTGGAACGAAGAAAGTCATTATTAAAGCAAACAAATAACCTGGTAGTAAAAAGTACCAAATAGATATGCCTGTTATCACTCTTATCATAGAAAGTCCAGTAGCAATGCTTACGCCTATAGCAAGAGAGACATCCATTGTTTTTTTCTTTATATTTCCATTTGTTATTTGTTCTATTTGTTCTGTGAGAACAGTTACTGCTGGTTCACTAGATACAATAAAATAACCAAGAACCATTCCTAATGGTATTAATACATAAGTATAATCTGATAATACTTTTCCTACAATATATCCCATCGGCATAAATCCAACATTGACTCCTGTTAGAAAAATCACAAGGCCTAGATAAGTGTAGATTAAGCCTTTAAAGATTTTCTTTAATTCTTTTTTATCTAATTTTAGGAAAAGAACATTGTAGATGATAAATAATATAACAATTGGTCCTAAAGATATTAATACTTCTTTTAGGTAAGTAGGTATGGCATTCATATAAAGTTTTGTTATTTCTATTAATGATGATGATTCTGTTACTACTATTCTATCATAAGTAGAGTTTGTATTATATATTAATCCTAATATTAACACTATGATTACTGGTCCTATTGAACAAAAAGATATCATTCCAAAAGTATCTTCTTTTTTCTTTTTGTCGTTACGAGTTGCGGAAAGTCCTGCTCCTAATGCTACTATTAATGGAACACTCAACGGTCCTGTGGTTACTCCACCTGAATCAAAAGCAAGGGGGACAAACTCACTAGGAACAAAGTAAGCAAGTACAAAGGATATTACACATAAAAAGATTAATAGATAAGAATACTTGATTTGAAATAGCATTCTAACAGCAGCTAGAAGAAGGAAAATTCCTACTCCTATTCCTACTGTATATATCAACACGGTTGGTGATATAGAGGGAACTTGTCCTGCTAATACATTTAAATCTGGTTCTGCAATGGTAACAATGAATCCTATTAAAAAGCACATAAATAGCATAAAAGGAATGCTTTTTTTTGATGTTAAATGGGAGCCTATTTTTTCTCCTATTTCTATCATAGATATATCTGATCCAATATCAAAAAGACACATCCCTATGATTAAGAAAAAAGAGCCTATAAAAAAAGAAGGAATTAAAGTTGTTAAACTATTATTTTGAAAAATTAAGCTAATAATTAGAACAATAATAGTGATTGGAAGTATGGATTTCACAGAACTTTTTATCTTGCTAAACATTAGTTCTTTCATAGATATTCCTCCTATCATTTACTATTTATTAAATTATAACACAGAAATATATATTAGTATATTAGTAAAATGAGAAAAAGTCTCTTGATAAAAAAAAAGAAAATACTCCTTTGTATTTTCTTAATAGCTATATATTCCATGAAGTTTTTGTCTATCGATTTCTGTGATATCATTCATAGTCCAAGTATCATCTTTTTTGGTAAGTGTTAAATTTAATGTATATTTTACTCTATCATTGCTTTTGGACATCAAATCTATTTTATAATCAAGAAATTTTTCTTTATCTACTGTTCCATCTTCCTTAATAAATTCATCTTGATTGTTCATTAAATAATTATCTGACTCAGAAATGGCTTTGCTATAGTCATATACTTCTATTTCTACTCTAACTGTTGCTGTATCTCCATCGACAGTTTCTTCTTTTATCGTGTAAATTAAATCTTTATATTGCTTTTTCATTATTGTCTTGTAATTTTCTTTTTGTGTATCTGATAGCTCATAGTCCTGATCTAAGGAATAATCTAGTTGGTCTAAAACTTTACTATCCATGGTTTGATACTTATTTAAAAACTCTTCTACTTTTTTTGTTGGAGTATTCATTAGATTATTACATCCAACCATAAAAATAAAGGCTCCTAAAAATAGTAATATTTTTTTCATAAAAAATCCTCCCATTAGTATTTTTTACTAATAGGAAGATTTTATACCTTTTTCGATAAAATTAACTTATCCTAGTCTTTTTTCTTCTTTGAAGATATCTTTGTATTGAAGATTTATTTATTAACAAACTATAACTAGTAGTCACAGTTTCCAGGTGTTCTTGGGAATGGAATTACATCTCGAATGTTATCTACGCCCGTTAAATATATTAGCAATCTTTCAAATCCCATACCAAATCCTGAATGGTAACAACTACCAAACTTACGTAGATTACAAAACCAATCTACTGTACTCTTGTCGATATGCATGGTTTCAATTCTATTCATTAGTTTATCGTAGTCTTCTTCTCTTTGTGAACCTCCCATAAGCTCTCCGGCACCTGGTACTTCTAAATCCACTGCTGCTACGGTTTCATTGTCTTCATTTAATTTCATATACCAAGCTTTGATGTCCTTTGGCCAATTGGTAATAAATACTGGGCCATTAAAATATTCCGTAATATACTTTTCGTGTTCTTTGGCAATGTCACTATCATAATTTGGTTCAAATTCCCATTTCATATTTGCTTTCTTTAAAATATCAATCACATCGTGATGAGTTATTCTTGTAAAATGTGAATTTACTAGTTTAACTAACTTTTCTTTTAATCCTTTTTCTACAAATTGATCAAAAAAATCTATTTCTAAAGGACATTTTTCCAACACATAGCTCACAATAAATTTAAGCATATCCTCTTCGATATCCATCAATTGTTCTAAATTGCAAAAGGCTATTTCTGGTTCAATCATCCAAAATTCGTTTGCATGTGTTTTCGTATTGGATTTTTCAGTTCTAAAAGTAGGTCCAAATGTATAAATTTTCTTATATGCCATGGCAAATGATTCTCCATGTAGTTGTCCGGTCCCTGTGATATAAGCGGTTTTTCCAAATAGGTCCTTACTCATGTCTGTTTTTCCATCTTTCTTTGGTAGATTATTAAAATCTAACGTTGTGATTTTAAACATTTGGTCTGATCCTTCACAATCGGCAGTTGTTATTAATGGTGTATGAACATATACATAATTATTTTTTTGAAAATATTCGTGAATTGCCATTGCTGTTATACTACGAACTCTAAAGATTGCTCCAAAAAGATTTGTTCTTGGCCTTAAATAGGCTTGCTCTCTTAAAAATTCTCTAGTGTGTCTTTTAGGTTGAATTGGATAATCCTCAGGACAATCTCCAATTAATGTTAACTTTTTTAAAGACAATTCAAACTCTTGTCCTTTTGCAGGAGATGAGATTACTTCTGCTCTTACTTCGATTGCACACCCTACTCTAAGTTTCTGTATTTCATCGAAGTCCTCTAATTTATTGTCATAAACTACTTGAATGTTTTTAAAATAGGTTCCATCCGAAAAATCGATAAAACCAAATTCCTTTTGTTTTCTATGATTGCGAATCCATCCGCTTACTACTACTTCTTGATTCATATACTGATCTAAATTCTTATAAATATCTCTTACGTCCAATTTCATATATACCTCCATAAAATAAAAATACTAGTTATCCCTAAAGGGACGAAAAACTAGTATTTCCGCGGTACCACCCAATTTATTGCAAAATGCAATCACTTCCTGTGATAACGGGTTCTACCGGCTTAGTCTACTCAATTCTTTAAGCACTCACAAATGTTATTCATGATATATCTTTGTTAGTTTACACCGAACACTAACTCTCTATAAAAGAATCTACCACTACTTCTTTTGCTCAACGTTTGTCTAGATTATATTAAAATTTTAGTTTTTTGTCAAACCTTTACTCTTTTAATACTATTTTCCTTTACTCTTTTAATACTATTTTCCAAAAGCTCTCATTTTATTCTATTATTTCAATTAAATGTTAATAAAAGCTATTTTTTTTCTAAGTGTCCATCATCAAATTCATAAATTTCATCAGCTAATCCTTCAATATCTTCTTTGATATGGGATGCAATGATAATAATTTTATCTTTCTTTATTTTTTTCAACAATTCTCTTAATTTTTGTGCAGTTTTTACTTCTACTCCATTAAATGGTTCGTCAAAAATCATAATATCAGGGTTTTCCATTAGTACTTGAGCAACTCCTAATTTCTGCTTCATCCCTAATGAATATCTAAAATATAGTTTATCCTTATCATCCATCAAGTTGACATTATTCAACGCTTCTAAAATTTCTTCTTTACCAATGATTCCTTGGATGTCTGCTAATATTTTTAAATTTTCATATCCAGTTAAATGTGGCATAAAACATGGTTTTTCAATTAAAGCTCTTGTATTAGGTGGAAATTTATTGTTTGCAATAATATTTTCTCCGTCAAACAATACTTCTCCTGTACTTGGTTTGAAAAAACCGCAAATAATTTTTAGAAATACACTTTTCCCACTACCATTTCTGCCTACTAAGCCATAAATTTTCCCCGTTCGAAAATTAACATTAATATTATTCAAAACTTTTATTTTTTTAAATTCTTTACTGAGATTTTTAACTTCTATTTTCATACTTCCTCCTATTATTCAAAGTACCACGCATGTTCATACTTAAACAGTATAACTAATGGCAAAATCAAAGATAACGCTATAATAAATAAAACTTGTAGTGAATCTGACAAAGATAAAATATTTCTATAGATATTTAAATAAAATACCAAAATAAATAGAAAAAAAGCAATTAATATCATTAATATTTTATTTTTTTTGTTCAAAACCCAAAGCCATATTAGCAGTAAACTCAGTATGAAGGATATTAAAAGGTCAGAGGCAAAGATAGGTGTTATATTCATACTAAATAGAATACTTTTATCCATAATTATTATGGTTAATAAATATATTGTGGTTTTTACAATAACTAACAAAATAAAGATAGATATCAATTTAAATGTTATCCATTTCGTATAGGATATTCTAAGAAAAATATAATCACACTCTTTTTTGCTATCCTGAAGAAAAAGATTTAATGATAAGAATAAACTATAAAAAATATTAAAGGAAAAAAATATAAAAGGAATTGATTCTAGTGATTCCAACGTATAGTTTACTCCTAGTATCATATACAACTGATTAATATCATTTTTTGAAAATGATAGATACAAAGAAAATAACAATATCATGAATAGGTAAAAAAGTAATAACTTATTTTTTTTACTTATAAAAAATTTTAAATCATTTAAAAATATATACTTCATAGTTTTATCTCGATATGTTTCCTTTTTAAGATTTCATATAATATATTAATAATTATTACTAAAATTAAAATATATATACTGGTATATAGAATTTCTAATTCAAAGCTGGAGTATTGATAAATATTAAAATAATCCACTATCGAAATTCGAAATTTATTAAATGATGATATTACACCAATTTCTGTATATGCACCACTAAAATATGACATACAGATATAAAGGTAAAGCGCTGTTGATATTATTTTATTAGTCAGTTGTGATAAAAGAACAGAAATAATGGAAATACATTGAATTAAAAAATATGATTTTATCATATAGAATAAATAGTATGTTCGAAAAGTAATCCCATAATAATGATAAGCTCTATTCCTAAGTTCAAAAAGACAGAAACTCCAAATGATCAAAAATATCAATAGAAATGTAACAATTATTATAATGGTATTTACTATGATAATAATCTTTATTAACTCTTCTATATATTTTTCCTTAGTTTTGAATCTCATAATAACAAATTTCGACTCATTATATTCTTTTATTATGATAAAAGTAGATACACAAATAGCTAGTAGCAAAAAATAGAAAGCCGGAGATAGCAAAACGTCTAAGCCTCGAAAAAAAACACCGTCGATAATACTTGTTTGAAGATCAAGAACTGGATAGAAACAAGAAGCTAATACTAACAAATATACGATAATATAAGATTTACTTTTCATGACCATCCATATAAACTCTTTTAAATATTTATTTTTCACTTTCTATTATCACCATCTCTTTATTTTTATAACATTTGTAATTAATCAATGCAGAGGCTGAGGCTAAAAACAGTGCAAATAAGAACATAGATGATAAACTTTTCACTCCGTCATAAGCATAAAAATTAAATACTGTCAAAATTGAAAATATATTGTTTTTAAAAAATACTACAAGGAAATAATCTAAAAATACTTCAAAAAAGAAAGCTGTAAAAAGAAATAACAAATAAGCGTATATTATCGATATTAGCATGTTTTTAGATTTTTGAGCTGTAAATAAAGCAAGATTACTATAAAAAATACTATTCAAGAAAATATTTACTAATACCGTGATTAAATAAAGTGGTATTTTATTTCTAAATACATACTCTATAGAGTACAAACTAGATTCTCCACTAATTAATTCTTCACTCATTTGAAAGCCACTACTAATAAAGTAAGATAAGATGTAAAGAAATATAAGTGTACATGGCAATATCAATGCTATCTTTAAAATCCTCTTATAATTTCTCTTCCAAAAATCTTTATAACTCATTCTAGTTAGTTCGTTTTTAAAATTGCCACTATTTAAGTTTTGATGAAACCAGTAGGTTGTGATAATAATAATTAGAAGAGGAGAAAAGGTATCTAAGCCGAAAATTCCAGGAAATCCTATTAAACATAATATTGTCTGAAATACCGTTGTTACATCCTCATCATAACGATGTTGAATACAATATTCGTAATAAGAACATGATTGAGGATATGGATTTGTTCCATTTATGCATTGTTGGTGACCAA
The DNA here is from genome assembly GCA_949293285.1 of uncultured bacterium. GTDB lineage: Bacteria > Bacillota_I > Bacilli_A > RF39 > UBA660 > RUG13868. Next base: position 6,611 of record CASFCU010000063.1, on the reverse strand, counting down.
TAATACAACTTTCATAATTAGAATCATCTAGTGATTTTCGAATTAAAAATCCATCAACACACAAATAAAATAAAAGGACTATTGCCAAAATAATTAACCAATTCTTTTTAAAAAATAATACCATAAAACTTGAACCCTCCATAAGAAAAAAACCAAAATATTTTGATTTTTTTAATTAATACCAGATGGATTTAAAAACCAACTACCATAAAAATCTACTTTAGAAAGCGTACTTTTAGAAGCACGTAACTGAATTTTATAGTAATAAGCTGCTGAAAAATTTCCTTCAGCTTTTGTTTCGCCCCAAGTTTTATACTCACCATTACCAGTATCTATGAATTCACTATAATTGCTATTTAAAGAATAATTAAATGTTCTAGCTTCTACTCCCCTGTCATCTCCTGAAAAACTATCAATTGCACCGTTTTTCTTAATATACTGGTTACCATATTCCGTTTTATAATATGCCTCGGAAGTATAAATTTCTTTAAAACTTCCTAAAGTTACTGGTGCCCATCCTGCAAAAGAAGAAGAATTTGCACCTTCTACGGCCACAAAAGAAATACACACAGCAAAGACAAAAAGGACAAGAGCTGCTCTTAATGTTTTCACTTTTTTCCTCCTTTCTTTTATATTTTTGTTGCCGAATACTACACTACACTTCTATGGTTATTCTAGCATTAAAAAAAATACGATTTCAAGCAAGATTTTATTCCCATCATCTTTAATTTATGCTAAAATACTTTAGAAAAGGATGTGAATTTATGGAAAAGACTATTTTAACAGGAATACGACCTACAGGAAGACTACATTTAGGACACTTTTTTGGTGCCACTAAGAACTGGGTAGAACTTCAAGATAAATATCAGTCTTTTTTTGAAATTGCAGATGTACAAGCTTTAACCGATAATTTTGATAACCCTACAAAGGTTCGTGAAAATGTAAGAGAGATTGCCATCGATTTACTTTCTATTGGGATTGATCCTAATAAATCTATTATGTTTATTCAATCAATGATTCCAGAAATTGCAGAACTTACTATTTTTTATTCTAATTTAGTTACTATGGCAAGACTTTATCGAAACCCGACGATAAAAACAGAAATAGCTCAAAAAAAAGCTATTTTTGGTAATCATGGAGAAAGTGTTACTTATGGTTTTGTTGGATATCCAGTAAGTCAGGCAGCCGATATTACTGCTTTTAATGGAGAATTGGTACCGGTGGGAGAAGATCAATTGCCACTCATTGAACAATGTAGAGAAATTGTCAGAAAATTCAATAGTATCTACGGAGATACTTTAAAAGAGCCGGAACCTTATCTAAGTAAAACCACTAGAATTAAAGGACTGGATGGAAATGATAAAATGGGAAAAAGTCTGGGCAATGCCATTTATTTAAGAGATAGTGAAGAGATTATTACCAAAAAAATTATGAATGCTGTTACTGACTCAAATAAGATAAAAAAGAATGATCCAGCCAATCCAGATAAATGTATGGTTTATTATTACCATCAGTTAGTAAATCATACAAATTTAGATGTAGTATGTTCAGAGTGCAGAAAAGGCTCTCGTGGTTGTGTTCAGTGTAAGAAAGAATTAATTGCCCATATGATGAACTTTTTAAAACCAATTCAAGAAAAAGCTCACTATTATGAAAATCATCCAGAAGTTGTAGATGCTATTTTGTTGGATGGAACAAAAAAAGCTCAAAAGGTAGCAAAAGAAACTATGAAAAAGGTTAAAAAGGCAATAAAAATTGATTATTATTCATGATTTTCATAGGTTTATCAGATACAAAAAGAGTGAAACTACCCATGTTATTAACTTAAAAAGATAGAATTTTAAATTAAAAATTAAAAATCTATCTTTTTTCATATATCTTACAGAATGAATTATTACTTAGAAAAAATTTTAAATAAATTTTCATTTGCAAGTAAAATAATTCTTTTTCCTAATCATTAACAACTTTATTTTTTTAATTCTTTTAGTCTATCATACTGTTTATACATTTTTTGAATACCATTTTCTAAAAAATAATAATGGAATATGTAAGGAACCAGTAGGCACAAAAGAAGAAGAGTCATGGCTAATAATAAAGTTGTTGGTGATACTAAGGTATAAAAGAAAGTGACTAAGGTTAATATAGCAAACAACATAGTGACTAAAAAATGGATTAATCTTTCATGTTGATAGAAAGAAATTTTTATTAAATGTTCATTGATTACTTCATCAATAGAAGCAACTTCTTTCCTTTTTATCATTTTATCTACTTTTAAAATATATTCTTTCATACTCTTTTTCATACTATTTTCCTTCCATTAAACTAAGTGATACTTTTTCTTTTTCAATTGAAATATCGGTTACATAACAATCAACAATATCACCAATGCTTACTACTTCACTTGGATGTTTGATATACTTATTAGTAAGTTTAGAAATATGAGCTAACCCATCATTGTGAAGGCCAATGTCGATAAATACTCCAAAATCCACAACATTTCTTACCGTTCCTTGTAATTTTGTTCCTATTTTTAAGTCTTCAATATGAAGAATATCACCCCTTAAAAGAGGCTTTGATAAGTTATCTCTTGGGTCCCTATTTGGTTTTTGTAAGTCCTGAATGATATCAGTTAGTGTATATTGGTCGATTTTTAATTCTTGGCAATATTGGTCGATATCTATTTTTTTTAATTTTTCTTTTAATTTATCCGTACCAATATCATTTTTTGATAATTCTAAAGAAGCCAGTAAAAGTTCTACATTTTTATAATTTTCTGGATGAATTGATGTTTTATCTAGAGGATTATCTCCATCTAATATTCTCATAAATCCAATGGATTGTTCATAAACTTTTGGTGTAATTTTCTTTATTTTTTTGATTTCTTCACGAGAAGTAATTTTTCCTTTTTTATTTCTTTCTTCTATGATGGCATCGATTGCTTTTTTAGTCATTCCTGATACATAAGATAATAATGATTTAGAAGCAGTATTAATATTTACTCCTACCTGATTTACTGTTTTTGTTACAACAAAGTCAAGGGATTCATCTAATTTTTTCGGTGTTACATCATGTTGATAAAGACCTACACCAATACTTTTAGGATCAATTTTAACTAGCTCTGCTAGGGCATCTTGAAGTCTTCTGGCAATGCTTATTGCACTTCTTTTTTCGACCGTTAAATCTGGAAATTCTTCAATAGCAAGGGGTGAGGCTGAATATACGCTGGCACCTGCTTCATTTACGATAATGTATTCTACTTTACGTTTGGCTTCTTTTATTACTTCGGCAATAAAGGCTTCCGATTCACGAGATGCCGTACCATTTCCTATGGCAATGATATCCACATTGTACTTATCTATCAAGTCTAATACTATTTTTTTACTTTCTTCGATTTTGTTATGTGGCGCGGTTGGATATATTACACTTATATTCAAAGGCTTTCCTGTAGCATCTACTATAGCTAATTTACATCCAGTTCGAAAAGCTGGGTCATATCCCATTACTATTTTTTCCTTAATAGGTGGAGTTAAAAGTAAGTTTTCTACGTTTTTCGAAAAATTTTCAATAGCACACTCTTCCCCAGTTTCTTTTAACATAGAGCGTATTTCTCTTTCTATGCTAGGTTTCATTAACCTTTTATAGCTATCATTTATTGCTTCTTTTACTAAGGAAGCACAAACATTTTCTTTTTTTATGATTTTTGCTTCTAAATATTTTATTATAGACTCTTCATCGATATCAATCGTAATGCTAAGTACTTTTTCCGATTCTCCTCTATTTAGTGCTAATATTCTATGAGGTTTAATTTTATTTACTTTTTCGGAATAGTCATAATACATTTCATATACTTTTGTTTCATCTTTTGCATTTTTCTTTTGTTTTGATGTAATTACACCATCACGATAAGTTCTTTTTCTTATTTCTTTTCTATAACTGGCATTATCACTTATAATCTCGGCAATAATGTATTTTGCTCCAGTTATAGCTTCTTCTACGGTCTTTACTTTCTCATTTAGGTATTTTTCTGCTTCTTTATAGATATCTACATCCATAAATGAGAAAATTATTTTACTAAGTGGTTCTAATCCGTTAGCAATGGCTTCGGTTGCTTTTGTTTTTTTCTTTTCCTTATATGGCCTGTATATGTCTTCTACTTCTACTAGTTTATTACATGCCATAATTTCTTTTTTTAATTCATCAGTGAGCATTCCTTTTTCCTCTATTAGTCTGATGACATCTTCTTTCCTAGCAAGAAGATTTACTTGATACATATATACTTCATTTATGTTTCTGATGATTTCTTCATCCAGTGCACCAGTTGCTTCCTTTCTATATCTAGCAATAAAAGGAATGGTATTTCCCTCTGATAATAGTTTAAGGACTGATTCCACCTGGCTTTCTTTTATATTTAAATTTTTACTTATTTGTTTAATAATATCCTGATTCATGTTCTTCTCCTATCTATATAATCTATTATACATTTTCCATTTTAAAAAAACTAGATTTTTGTCAATCTAGTCAACATTTTGACAAGCAAAATGTGTGTCATTATTCGTTTTATAGATAAAAACATAATTTATTATGAAAAAAAATTATCTAGAAAAGATTTTTGTGTATATAAAAACCTCACGTTTTTTAATGTGAGGTAGTTTATATTTTAATTTTTGTTTATTGTTCCATATAGATTGGTTTTCCCGTTTTGGTATCATAACCTATGATTGGTTTTCCTGTCATTGGATCGTATCCGACGATATTTACTTCTTTATTTTCTTGCTTATAAATAGCTTCACCTGTCATTGGGTCATAGCCAACAATCGGTTTTCCCGTCTTAGGGTCATATCCCACAATTTCTTCATTTTTTTCTATTTCTATTGTTGGTACGGCTACAGTCTCTTGAACATATTTTTTTACAGGTTGATAATCATTAGAGGTTACTACTTCTTTTTTACTTCCTATCTTCACAGAAAATACCTTAAAATTCATAATGAAAGTTAATACTATGATGATAATAGAAGAAATAAATAAAAGGTAAAAGCCTGCTCCAAAAATTTCCATTCCATAATAAGAATCTGAGACTTCAATGATTTGATCTAGACAAAAGAAAAAACCAAATCCAGAAAACAAATATGCTAACTCTGTTCTAATGTTTACTAAGAAAATAAGAAACATTAAAATCCCACTTACTATGAAAGGAATTCTGGAAGTATGTTCTCCACTCCATAAACTATACTCATAAAAATTATAGTCACTAGAATAAAATGGAACAAATATACTAACAATAAAAAGGATAACAAAAATTATGGCAATAAAACCAAAAATCCTACTTCTTTTCACTTTACAACACACTCCTACACTAAGAATATTAGCACAAAATGAATAATATGTCTAGTTTTGTCTAAAAATTCATTCACTCTATCCTGTAAGCAACCCCATGAATTTATGGATGATTAAGAGATAGTTCGATAAATTTCTTCCAAGGATATTTTATTGTTATTCGTTATTTACAATTTTTAATATCCTAATCTTAGTATTTCACATTCGACGTTGTAAGCTACTCCAAAACGATTTGCATTTTCTTCTAGGGCAAATAAAAGGTCAAATAAAGCTCTTTTGTTTTTTCCTATTGCTCCTCCTCTATCCAGTACTATTGCATATATATCTTCACCAAAATAATTTAAATTTTTTATTCTTACAATAGTACCAAAAGGATAAGAAGAGTCTCCTGCTACAATATGAACCATCCCATATTCATCATCATATTGATAGATATCACCATTTCCTACATATTTACCTGAAGCGGTATACCCTTGGCAACCGTCACTACAATAGGGAGTGAATGCTGTGATTTTTCCTGTTATAGTCTCCAATACGGTAATGTTTTCTGGTGGTGTCGAAATCACTGGGGTGGCGTCGATTTCTTTCATTTTATTATAATAGGAAAGCTGTTCTAATCGTTTCTTTTCTTCATCAATTTTATTTTGAATACTAGCTGTTCTTTCTAATAATGTTGTTTTTATATCCTCATATTCAATAGAATTTATTTTTTCTATTGCATTATTTAATTCTTCTTGATTTAAGTTAGCTTCTATAGAATCAAGCAACAAATGATATTCTTTTTCGAGATTTTCCTTTTCTATCTGTAATTCTAGATTTTCAATAGATAAAGATAATTCTTCTTTTACTTCTATTGTGTCAATCTCTTCAATTAATTCTTTTGCTACGGTAATATCACTAACTTCTTTTGTGTGATTTGCTTCTTCTACTTTTCCTCTAGCAACTTCTATTCTTCTTTCTTCATCAATTTTATAATTATATTCTTTAACTATATAAGATGTCAATCCTAATACTAGTGATGTAAATCCTAATACTAAAATAACTACTATATATTTTTTTTTCATAACTACTCCTTTTTGGTGAATAGTCTATATTATAACATAACTTGCGTCATTTTGCAAAAACATATTGCTATGAGATGTAGTAAACTAGATGTGGGAAAATAAATTATTAAATAAAAAAGAGAAAACACCCAAAATTTAAAACTGTTATATAATTAATTTATAACACAAAATATACACAGACCTTGATAAGAACTCGAAGTTCAAAGGTTTTAA
>CASFCU010000062.1 GCA_949293285.1 uncultured bacterium | reverse complement strand
ACTGATGCCATAAAAAAGCCTTCTCCTTCTTTACCTTCATCAGTTTTAAATGTTGCTCTCAATAGTTTGTCATCCATTGCGAATGATTTCATACTAGAATTTGCTGGGAATTCTTCTAATTTTTTAAAATCATTTAATTCTGGAAAAGCAAATGTTGAGTACAAAGGTTCAGCTTTTTTTGCGTAATTAATATACTCTGGAAATTTAGTATAAAACCCTTCTACAGTTGGATTTTGCAATATAACAGCATCAGATATTAATTTATATGATGAATTGATATTGCTATAATTTTTCCAAACATCTTTTGATTGTTGATTTTTTAAAAATGGTTGTGCTTTTAAAATAGTAAATATTTGATTTCTTTCATCTTGTGGGTCATATACTTTAAGTGCATAAAACATTCCTGTTCCTGCTGTTTCAACTTTCCAGCCTTCTGGTATTTTCATAGTAAGTTCATTATTTTCATAATCTACTAGTTTTATTGATTTTGTTTCATTTTCTTTAATTGTAAATCCTTGCTTTTGAAGTTCTGTTTTTGCATTTTTATTTTCTTTTTGCTCGTCATTATTGTTTATTGTTGAAAATATAAATACACCAATAACAGCTACTAAAATTAGTATAACTACTCCCATAACAATTATGATAGTATTTTTTTTCTTCACTATTTACTCCCCCTTTAAATAGAATTATTCATTTTGAAATTTATTCTTCAACTTTAACTGCGTGTAATACTACTCTGTATTTATTATTATTCGCACAAGTAGATAATGTAAGTATTTGACTATCTTTATCTACTTCTTCATCAAAATCTTTTTTACTTCTTCTTTTTAATTCTTCTATAAATTTTTCAAATTCATCACCCTTAAATTCTGTTTGTATATAGTAATCTTCTTTTTCTACTTGATATACTGAAAATACTCTATATGTTGATACTTTTTCTTCTGTTGCAAATATTATATTTCTATTTTCATCGTTATTATACCATTCTTCATCTAAAATATTTTTCAAACTACCAAACATACTTCCATCTTTACGATTATGTCCATAAACAATAATGTTTTTGTCTTTTTCATTTATTTTATTTCTATAATCTGCAAAAATCCAACCTGCTATATTATATGATTTGTCGAAACTATGATTTAAGTAGTAATCATTATTTTTTGATTTAACTACTGGATATTCTATTTTAGTATTATTAACTTTAATCCAAGCAACAACATCTTCATTTTTCTTTTTCAATTCTCCAAAATCTATTTTGTATTTATCTTCTTCCTTTTGGTTTTCGTCATCATTTTCCACAACTACTATCGCATTTGATATATCTTTTAATATTTGTTCATTGGCCTTATTTTCCTTATACCAATTATATATTTTTATTGATGAAAAGATTATTAATATTAGGAATGTAAGCTGTATTAGCCTCATAATTAACATCTTTTTGTTTATTTTTCTTTTTGAATCCTTCTTTAAATGTTTACACTTCTTCATCTATATTACACACCCTTATAAATTAGAGACTAGCGATTTTATATTTACTAGTCTCTTAATTTTTTATTTGTTTTTCTTTTTTATATTCTTATTTTTTTT
>CASFCU010000061.1 GCA_949293285.1 uncultured bacterium | reverse complement strand
ACTTCAGTAGCTGGTGCATTAGTAGCACTTGAATCATATGCCTCTAAAGTATCAGTTATGTCTTGAGCAGTTATAAAATATCCGGACATGTTTAGATAAATAAAAGTCAAAAATACTAGCACAATACTTGCTAACAACAAGAAATATTTTCTTTTTCCACTAAGCATTTTTCCCCCTTGTTTGGGTAAAGTACAAATATAAAAACTTTAGCCCACACTATTTTATATGCGCAAACCTTTCGTTGTGATTATCTATCCTAAATTAAAAATCGTCTTTTGTCAACAAAAATCGACTTTGAGTTTCGGTTTTCGAAAAATATTTATGAATTTTATATGATTTGAACAAAATTGTTCAAAAAATTAATTTTAATATCAATATTTGCAGTTTTCTCCCATGACAAAATATAGCACTTTTTATGCCTTTTTAAAATTCTTGATATTTTGTTTTTTTAAAGCTTTAAACTTAATTGTCGTGGATCCCTAACTTCTATATCTTGCCATCGTTTTATTCCTTCATGGGCATACTTTAATATTTCTTTCATCCCTCTAGCAATTTGACTTAGCCACACAATAGTTTTGCTTCTTAATGATTTTGATGCATATATAATTTTAATTGTTAATAATTTGCTATCTATTTTATCTGCTAATATCGCTATATGTCCCAGATGTATAGTAAGCATCATATTTAAATTATTCATACTTTTTAGTGTTCTTACTCTCATGTTTTCAAAATCATATTCCTGTTTTTTTCCTCTAAAATGTTCTTCTATTCTCCATCTAGACAAATATAATCTTACTATTCTTATAACATCTTCTTTACTTTCAATCTTGATGTTAGTAAGTAATTTCATCGGCTTATCTTCACTTAATCCATACACAATTACTAAAGTGTATTCTTTTTTGTTATATGGTAATGTGGCTTTTGTATAGCTTAACATTAATTCATATTCTTCATTATCATCAAATAATACTTTCATTGCTATTTTACCTTTTCTGGATTTAGCAACTTCTTCTACACTCTTTTTTTTGCCTTTAAATAACAACGTTCTTGTATCCTCTAATCTTACTATAAATGAATACTCTTTTTTATCCATATAATCAAATATTTTTTTATCATCATATCCTCGGTCAAATATCCCTATAAATTTTTTCCCCACTATATTTTCAACAGCTTTTATACTATCTAGGGTATAAGTGTTTTTACTTTTGAAATTTTTGCTTTTACATGAGTATATTTTACTATAAACACTAATTGGTTGATTAGTATTTTTACTAAGTAACACTGCTTCACACACATTATAACCATTTACTATTCTTTTATCTGGACTTGATGCATCTCGAACACGATCTAAATCTTCTAACTTTTTGCTATATTCCTTATTGATATCGCTATCATCAAATATTGCTATTGGCTCCTTCGTATTTATATGCTTTTTTACTTCATTTATATAATTTCTCCATATAATTTTTTCATACTCATCGTCCAAATTTGCAAAATTATCACATAATCTATCTATCGTATAATTTAATTTTATATCTTCATCTAGTGCTCTAGCCATGTTAGAGACTAAACAACTTCCACCTTTAGCAAGACCATATTGTGTTTCCATAACAAACTTTTTGGCTGGTTTACTAGTCCCATTTGCAATTTTTTCAGAAAAATTGCAAATTTCTCTTTTCAACTCATAGGTATTTGTAGTAAAATTATTCATGTAAGACACCTCCATATTTTTGTTTACTATGATAATTTAGTATACAACTTTATTATACTAAACTTTGGAGTGTTTTACCTTATTTTTCAATCAAAAATCAGAAAAAGTTATTCACATTTTCTGATTTTTTCTTGTCAACTATTTTTTTCACCGAAACTCAAATAAATTATGGCATATCCTCTTTACTTATTTGATTTAAATCTGGTTTTTTCGTTTTTATGGTTTTAAATGCCCTACTTAAAAGAGTTTGAATAATACTGGTAGCAATCAATATAATGATAGCCCAGAAGAAAATTTGAGAATCTAATAATACTGTTAGAATAGTACCTAGTATAGGAATTATGGATACTACCGTTCCTAATACATTTTCTTTATCAATATGTGTTTCCTCATCTATTAAAACATCTTCGGTTCCAATGGCAGTGATATTACCTAATTTTAGTTCATCATCTTCTTGATAAAGTATCATATCATCATTCATACCGGCCCTATTTAAATCAATTAAAACAAAATCTCCCTTTTCTAAATCTAGAGCTTTATTATCTTCTTCTAC
>CASFCU010000060.1 GCA_949293285.1 uncultured bacterium | reverse complement strand
TTTAAAAAAATGAAGTAAAAATTCTTTTAAAATGATTCTTTTAATGGTATACTGAAAAAAATAGGAAGGTAAGGTGTTTATATGAAATGTGAGCATTGTGGAACTTTGTTGACTGAGTCTGATAAGTTTTGTAATGGATGTGGGGCTAGAGTTGAAAAAAACGGAGATTCCAGTTTAGAAAATCAAAGTGATGTTAGTAATGTTCTGAGTACTCAAAGTGTTACTGAAAATCAACAAGGAGTTTTGTCAGTAGAAGAGAAAAAGATTCCTGATAAAGTGATGAATCATAAAGAAAATCACACAAACCGTAGTAATAAGAAATTTGTTGTTATTATTGTGATTTTAGTGCTTGCTTTGATAGCGGCTGTCGTGTTTGGAGTATATTATTTTTTAGAATCAAGAGATAGTCATTCAGAGAATAAAGAAAATGAAGAAAATCAAGAAGTTCCAGATTTACCTGATTTAAATTCTTCTGTATATTTTGCGGGTGCTACGTTTTCTATTCCTGATGATGCCAATTATAGTGTGAGTGATAGTAAACTAAATATTTTTATGAATGATTGGTATGCTGTTATACAAACTAATTCTTATTCTTATAGTGTTATGTATCAATTAAGAGAGGAATATGCTAATACATTGATTGGTATGGGGATGCCTTCAGAGTTTGTTGGAGAAGAGCAAATCCGAAATACAAAGTATTTAATATATGAAGTAGAACAAAATAATCAGAAAATGTTGCTAGCTATAAGGGATTATACAGAAACATCTACGTTATTAATTGTGTTAGCTAATCTTTATGGGAATGATACAACCACAACTTCTTTAGATGATTTGGAAGAGATTTTAGCTACTGCCGAATTTCAATCTACAGATAAAAACTTTGGAGTAGATGAAGATGATGTTGATATGTCGAAGTATTTTGAAGCAATGGATGAATTTGGAGTCACAGGATAAGCCTTAATAAGGCTTTTTATCTTATAGAAATTTAAAATTCATTGTTACATATCCCTTTGTTTTTTATAATTTGGGTATGATTCATTTCTCTTTCGTTTTTTTAGGTTGAAACTATTTTTATAATATGTTATAATTTGCTAGCCATTTTTTATTGGTTGTTTATGGAGGTATCATATGGAAAAAGTGTATATATTTGGTCATAGAAATCCTGATACTGATTCTGTGACGAGTGCAATCTCCCTTGAATATTTAAAAAAGTCTTTGGGTGTTTATGCAGAAGCTAGAGTTTTGGGAGAGATTAATGATGAGACAAAGTTTGTATTAGATAAGTTTCATATTAAATATCCAAAATATTTAAATGATGTTAAGTTGCAGATTAAAGATATTATGTATCATAAAGATTTATATCAACCGGAATATGCTTCTATAGAGGATATTTATGATTATATGTATCAAAACAATGTCACGGGTGTTCCTATTGTGAATAGAATAGGACAATTTACGGATATTATTACAGCAAAGATGATGCTTAATGAATTATTTCGTTATGATGATGATTATCTAAATACTTCTTATGATAATATTTTGAAAAGTTTATCTGGTGGGGAAGTATTAAGATTTGATGAAGAGATTTGTGGTCGTGTAACAGCGGTATCTTATAAAAGTACTACATTTTTGGAGACTTTTCATTTTAGTCCGGAAGATATTTTGATCGTTGGTGATAGACATAGTATTATCGAAGCGGCTGTTATGAAAAAGGTGAAGCTTTTGGTTATCACTGGTAATGGTAGCATAAAAGATGAACATATAAGTATTGCTAAAGAAAATAAGGTAAATATTATTAGGACTCCGTTTAATACGTTTAAAACTGCTAAGAAGATATTACTTAGTAATTATATTAAAACATTGTCTACCGGTAGCAGACCATATGTAGTGTTAGATAATGATTATTATGATGATTTTATCGAAAAAACAGCGGAATTAGGATTTAATAATTATCCAGTAGTAGATAAGAAAAATTTTTGTAAGGGATTAATCAGATTAACAGATATTAGTAAAAAAAATCGAAAAAAAGTTATTTTAGTAGATCATAATGAATCCGCTCAAAGTGTGATTGGATTAGAAGAGGCTGAAATATTGGAAGTGATCGATCATCATAAGATAGGAGATATTTCTACTAATAGCCCAATTAATTTTAGAAATATGGCAGTAGGAAGTACTAATACGATTGTTTATCATTTATTTAAAGAGAATAGAGTAAATATCCCTAAAGAAATTGCATCGATTATGTTGGCTGGTATTATTTCTGATACATTAGCACTTACTAGTCCTACTACTACGGATAAAGATGTGGAAGTAGTACAAGAGTTAGAAGAGATTAGTGGATTGAATTATAGAGATTTTTCTAAAGAAATATTTAATTCTAGTGTTGATTTTGATAAGAAGAGTGAATATGATTTGATTACTATCGATGTTAAGACTTTTCAGACTAATGGGAAAACGTTTAAAGTATCACAAATTATTACGATGAATATCGATAAGATTTTAGAGAGAAAATACGGTTTAATTAATGAGTTGAATCAATTTAAAGAGGTAACCAATAGTGATTTTGTAATATTGATGATTACGGATATATTGAGTAATGGTTCCTATATTTTATATAATGAGAATGCTTTAACTTATAGTATCTTGCAAAGAGCATTCAATCAAAATGTTTTTCAAGGAATGTATTTACAAAATGTTGTTTCTAGAAAAAAACAAATTATTCCATTGATTATGGAAGTAGAATAGGAAAATGGTTTTAATTGAATTATAGAGATTGATATGTTAAAATGAAATGGTAAAAGTGAGTGATATGAAATGAAAGAGATTATTGTAGATACTTTGTTAGATTCTGTTAAATTGCTTCCTTTTCTTTTTTTAGCTTTTTTTATTATAGAGTTCATTGAACACAAGTTTAGTAAAGAAGCAAAGAAAATAGTAGGTAAGTCTGGAAAGTTTGGTCCACTTGTTGGAAGTCTTTTGGGTCTTTTTCCTCAGTGTGGTTTTAGTGTTATGGCTACGAATCTTTATACTACTAGAATCATTACCTTAGGTACCCTTATTGCTATTTATTTGTCTACTAGTGATGAGATGCTAGCAATTATGTTATCAAATAATACGGATATATCTGTTATCTTGCAACTTTTGGGAATTAAATTTTTTGTCGGGATGTTTTTTGGCTTTTTGATTGATTTTGTTTTGAGAAAGAGCACAAAAAATCAAAAGTTAGATTATCACCTTTGCAAGGAGGATCATTGCCATTGTAAGGACGGACTACTTCTTTCTTCTTTGAAGCATACATTGAATACAATCTTGTTTATTATGGTTGCTACTTTTCTTTTGAATTTAGTAATATACTACGTAGGTGAAGATAGTATTTCAAAGGTATTTTTGAAGGATAGTCTTTTGGCACCATTTATTGCTAGTGTTGTGGGCTTAATACCAAATTGTGCTTCTAGTGTCGTGATTACTCAGTTGTATTTGGATGGTGCTATATCTTTTGGAACTACTGTGGCTGGGTTATTAACTGGAAGTGGAGTGGCACTTTTAGTGTTATTTAAGTCAAATAAGAATTTGAAAGAAAATTTGACCATATTGTTTACAGTGTATGGAATTGGTGCTGGTGTTGGTGTTGTGATAGAACTTTTTCAATTGTTATTTTAATGTAAAATATTATTTGGGGCTCTTGACAATGTTGTTTTTTAAGCTGGTTTTGTCATACGGACTTTTTAAATTTTTTAAAGAAGAATCAAGTTTTAAAGATATTGAGTAAGGAATGTTAAAATTTTTTATGACTGTTTAGAGAAGATTTAAGAGTTAAAATGTAGTAACAATAGACAAATAAAATAAAGTATCCAAAGGATACTTTATTTTTTCATGGTTATTACACTCCGCCGATAATTCCTTTATGCCTTAGATAAAGTTTTCTTAAAAAATCAACTGGAATTACCGTTATGGCCATGATAATCATTAATTGTAATTCTTTGAAGTTAAGTCCTATTGTTCTAAATAAATTTCCTCCAAAATATATAAGAGAAATTTGTACGATGGCAATTAGAATTACTATAGAGAGAAAAACTTTATTTTTTAATATGTTGGAAAATAAATTTAGTCGATGAGTTCTGGCATTGAAACTATTAAATATGTCTATAAATATGAATAATCCAAAAAATGCTGACATTAAATATCTCATGTCTTTTCTATAGACGTTTAGAAAAAATGGATGTTTTAGAAAAACGATGCAAAGAAGAAATGAATAAATACCTGTAAAAAATATTTCTCCAAACATATATCGATTAATAATGGATTCATTTTTTTTCTTTGGCGGTTCGTTCATATATTCTAGAAGAGGAGGTTCGAAGGCAAAAGCAAGTCCAGTTAATGTATCCATTACCATATTTATCCATAACATTTGAATTACTGTTACTGGTGTGTCAATTCCTATGAAGGAACCGATAAATGATAGCCCAATTGCAGATAGATTAATGGAAAGCTGACATATGATAAATTTTCTTATACTTTTAAAAATGGTTCTTCCATAAAGGATTGCTTTGGAAATAGAGAGAAAATTATCATCTAAAATAACGATATCAGATGCTTCCTTTGCTACTTCTGTACCACTTCCCATAGCAAATCCCACGTCGGCATTTTTTAAAGCTGGAGCATCATTTACGCCATCTCCAGTCATTCCAACCACTAAGTTTATTCCCCGTGCAATTTTTACTAGTCTGGTTTTATCCGTTGGAAGACTTCTTGCTACGATTTTTAGATTAGGTAATATTTTAATTACATCTTCGTCGGTCATGGTGCTCAGTTCATTTGACGTAATAACAATGTCGTTTTTTTCTTTTAGAAGTCCTAGTTCATTACCGATTGCTATTGCTGTGTCTTTATTATCTCCAGTAATCATTACTGTTTGAATTCCTGCACTTTTTACTAATTTTAGTCCTTCTACAGCTTCACGTCTTATATCATCTTTTATACTAACAATGGCTACTAGAGTAAGGTTTTTGAAAGAATCTCTATAGGCATCTCCAATTGCTAGAGTGATTACTCTTATTCCTTTTTTTGTGACATTTTTAATATAGTGTTCAATTTTATCTTTATTTTGTAAAGGAAGTTTTTTACCATATTGATCATAATAATAACTACAAAATGGTAATATTTTTTCTGTAGCTCCTTTTATTAATTTTAATTTTTCAGAATCTTCAATAATTGTGGATGAATATTTTTTTTTGCTATCAAAAGATTCTGTTTTTATTTTTTTTATATTTTTAATAGGCTTTGTGTGGATGAATGAGAATAATGCTCTATCGGTAATATTACCACCTGCAATTTTATTATGCTCATCAATAAAACTATCGGTGTTGTATAGAATACTTGTACTAACAATATTATGAAATTTTGGGTATTTTAATATATCCACTTCGGTGTTATATTTTTTTAAAGAACCATCTAAAATTTCTACTACTTCTAGTTTTCCTTTGGTTAGTGTTCCTGTTTTATCAGTAAATAGAATGTTTATACTGCCAGCGGTTTCTATTCCTACTAGTTTTCTAACAAGAACATTGTTTTTTAACATTCTTTTCATATTGGATGAGAGTACTAAAGTAATCATCATAGGAAGTCCTTCTGGTACCGCTACTACGATGATGGTAACAGAAAGGGTTAATGCATATAGTAAATAGTTAAACATTAATGGGAAGTTTTGAACAGTGTCTATTATTCTAGCATATTCAAAATTATTTTTTATGATAATCATGGAAAATAAATAAGATAGTGATACAAGGATAGCTCCGATATAACCAATTTTACTTATTGTAAGTGCTAAAGCTCTAAGACGAAGTTTTAATGGGCTTTCTGGAGATTCTTCGGAAAGTTCCAAATTCATTTTCCCATACACGGTATTATTTCCTACTGCCAATACTTTCATCATGGCTCTTTTAGAATACACAGTAGTTCCTCTATAGACTTTATTTTCATCTTTGATTTCATTTTCTACTTTTACTTTTTCAATTTCTTTTGCTTCTCCATTTAGTGATGATTCATCAACGCTAATCGTGCCTTCTACAATGATTCCATCGGCAGGTATTTTATCACCAGATTCTAATATCACTATATCATCTTTTACGATTTCTTCAATGGGAAGAAGAATAACTTTTCCATTTCTTTTTACTTTACTTTTTATTTTTGATGCTTCTTCTTGTAGATGTTTGAATGCTTTTTCACTGCCATATTCTGAGATTGATGAGATAAATGATGCTACAAAAATGGCAATGATAATTCCTAGTGTTTCATACCAATCAAAGTCTTTTATTAGAAAAATAACTTTAATAGCAAGAGCAATTAAAAGAATTTTTATGATTGGATCTCCTAAAGATTCAATAAATAAATGCCAAAAACTGTTGGTTTTAATTTCTTTTAGTGCATTGTTACCATGTTCACGTCGACTTTTAAGAACTTCATCATCTGTTAATCCATTAGTGCTTTTCATACTATATTCCTCCTGTAAAATTTTATGGTGGTTGTTGATGAGTTATCTAAAAAACTTGAATACGTTATTCGACAAAAAACACTTTAATGTGTTAAAATAAGAGATATGAAAGGAATAATTATGGATAAAAATGTTTTTAAAGATATAACATATGGAATGTATGTTGTTGCTACTAAAAAAAAGAGAAATGTGGGGTGTTTTATTAATACATTGATACAAATCACTTCGGATAAGCCGATGGTAGCAATTAGTTTAAATAAAGAAAATTATACTAGTAAAATATTGAAAGATACCAAAAAATTTTCAGTGTCAATATTGAAAGAAGTAAATCATGATAAGATTATATCGACATTTGGATATTCGTCATCAGAAAAGATAGATAAATTTGCTGATGTTGATTATGAGGAGATATTAAGTGTTCCTGTTGTAAAAGAAGATATGTGTGGATATTTTATTTGTAATGTTGTAAATGTTGTAGATTGTGGTACGCATGAGCTTTTTATAGCCGAAGTGTTAAGTTCAGAAAAAATAGAGGATTTTCCTCCAATGAGTTATCAATATTATCATAAAGTGTTGAAAGGAAAGGCACCTAAGAAGGCACCTACTTATATAGAAGAGCCTATTGATAAGACCAGTTCTAAAAAATATCAATGTATAGTCTGTGGATATATTTATGATGATGGAAAAGAAGCTGTTGCTTTTGAAGATCTTCCTGACGATTGGGTGTGTCCAAGGTGTGGTGTAAAAAAAGAAATGTTTAAACGCATGGATTCGAATTAAAATAAAGTTGTAATATTGTAAAAATATGATATTATAGATGATAAATTCGAGGGGGATTTATGAAAGTTATATCATTGTCAAAGAAAAAGTTTCAAAAATTAGAACCTTTGGTATTATCAAGAGATGTTCTAAGTACAGAAGCAAGATTATATCAATTTTCTTATCACGGACAAGAGAAAGTGTTTAAACATCTTTTTTATAAATCAGGAGTGGTATTTGCTAATAAACTTTATACAATAGAGATGTTAGATACTCATAAGGCTTATTTACCGGAGAGTTTTTATATTCCAGATTCTTTTATCACTTTAAATGGTAATGTGGAAGGTTTTACGGTTCCTAAAAAACAGGGAGTGACTTTATCTGTTGTTTTGAATGATCAAAGGGTAAAGATAAAAGAGCAGCTTTATTTTTTAAAAAAGGTTGGAGAAATATTAGAACAAATGGAGGTAATTAGGAAGTATACTTTGCTTGATGATCTTTTTCTTAATGATTTACATGAATCTAATTTTATTGTTGATTTTGATAATCAGTCTTTAGGTGTCGTTGATTTAGATAGTTGTAAGATTGGAACAAATCAAGCTTTTCCTGCTAGATATTTAACAGATGATGCTTTGTTAAATAATGTAGTGTCAAAATATAAAATAAACGATAAAGAAACTATGGGGTATGTTATAGCAAATCGAAATTCAGATTTATATTGCTATAATATTATGGTTATGAATTATTTGTATGGAGAAAATATGAACAGGATGGATATTTCAGAGTTTTATGCATATTTGAATTATCTTGAAGATATTGGTATTCATAAGGATTTACTTTTATGTTTTGAGGGGTTAGTATTGAGTAAAGAAAATAAGAATCCTGTTAGATATTTGGATTCGTTGACTGAACAGAATGTATATAGAGCAAAAAAGATGGTATATAGAAAAGTAAAAAGTAGAAATAAGATGTAGATTGTCTTTTTGGTTATTGGAGGTATGAATTTTAAGATTTTGAATTTGTTATGATGTTGTCATATGTCCTTGGGAGGGGAGGGGAAGATAGAAAAGAATAGTAGAAGGTTGATATGAACAGGTATTAGAGTTTGATTGAAATGAAAAACCATTGGCAGTTCTTGCCAATGGCTTTTTCTATTTTAAGATTTTCATGTCGTTTAATGGCCAGATTTTGAATCTAACTTTTCCTAGTATGTCTTTTTTGGGAATCAGTCCTACTGTAGGATCCCTACTATCTAGGGAATCTTCTCGATTATCACCTAGAACCAGATACATATCTTCTGGTATTTCTTCATAGCCTAAATCTTTGATTGAAAAATCTTTGGTTATGATATTTTCACTTAGATATTTTTCGGAATATTGAACATTATCGATATATAATTTGTTATCTTTGTATTCAATTTTTTCACCAGGTAATCCTATTACTCTTTTAATTAAGTATTTGCTGTCGGCATAATACAAGGCAACAATATCCCCACGTTCAATGTTTATGAAACGATAACTTAATTTATCTAGTATTACAATGTCATTATTTTTGAGTGTTGGAGACATTGAGGGTCCTACTACTTGTTGTAGACCTACGACGTATATTGCTATGATTAAAACTGCTACTATAAAAATAATATATTGTAAGGTGTCTTTTATAAATTCTTTAATATCTAACCAGTCCATAGGTGAATCTCCTTATCTTCTAGTCAATTTTAACATAAATACTATGATGTTTGTTTTTATTTTTTATTTACGGAAGAAATTTGACATTTAGAGTGTAAAAATTATGTAAAAATTTAAAGATTTATTCTCCTAGGAGTAATCTGATTTTACTGGTTATGTCAATTTTAGTACCGGCACTTGGAGATTGTTCAATCACCTTAGTACCGACACCAGAATATTCTATTTCAACTGGATATAGTGCTTTTGCTGCTTCTTTTACGGTCATTCCTATTACATTAGGCACTTCAAAATAGGTGATATCATCCCATTGTTTTACTTTTTCAATGGCACCTTCTTGTTTTTCTATTCCTAGTGCATCAATAATGTCTAAAAGAATTTTTCTTGCAATAGGTGCTGTTGTATAACTGGATAGAAGTGCGGTGTTTTTAGGATTATCTATTGCTAGATATAAGACGGCTTGAGGATTGTTTGCTGGAACTACTGCCATAAAGCTCATGATATAGTTGTTGACTAAATATTTTCCATCTTGAACTTTTTGAGCAGTACCTGTTTTACCTCCCACTCTGTATCCTTCAATATAGGCATATTTACCTCCACCACGTGCTACGACACTTTCTAGACCATATCTCATAATGGCACTTGTTTCTTCACTGATCGTTTTTCTAACTAATGTTTTGTCATAGGATTTTATTACACTGTTGGTTTCAGGCTCTAAAAATCTTTTTACAATATACGGCTTATATAGGTTACCACCATTGACAACGGCACTGACCGCTGTTACTTGCTGTAACGTCGTCTATTAAATGAAACTTTCTACCTAAATTATCGGAGAATATATTTATGCTTTCTCCTGTTCTCATATAAATATCTAGTTTTATCTTTTTATCGTTTTCTTTATAAACATAAATTCTATCAATTAATTCATTAAAAATATCACTGAAACACTCATCATCAGTTAAACAATTATCTAACATCTTTTTTAGTTCACTAATTTTATTTTTTATATAGTTTTTATCTTGTTTATTATTTTGTAATTCGTTTAGTTTGTTTTGATTCGTAATAATTTCTTCATTAATTAAATCTACCTGTTTTTTATAATCAACTTTCTCTAAATATTCTTCCATAACGAGCTCTAGTAATTTATCTTTTTTATTATTAAACATTAAAATTTTTGATTCAATATTTTTTATTTCTGACTCATTATTATTTGTTTCTAAATAATTCTTACAATCATTTAATATGTCATCAAAAATATGCTTTCTTTTTTTTAATAATTTACCAAGTATATCTTTAAAAACTATATCTAATTCAGATTCAAATACTCTAGGATTAGAGCAACCCTTTAAACTATCATGCCTATATACTTGACATTCCCATACAGGATTATTTTTTCTTTTACCAGCCGATGATCTATGATAAGTCAAGTTGTGTCTACCACAATAAATTTTACCGGAATAAGTATATCTATTTTGAAATACTTTTTTATTAATGGTTCTATTGGTAAAACTATCTTGCCTTTCTTTTAATTTTTTATTAGCCCTTTCCCACAAATTTTCCGATACGATTGGTGGAACATTTTCAAAATCTTTATAAACAATCCAATCAGATTCATTCAATCTTTTCTTTTGTTTAGTACGATAATCTAATACTTTCGTTTTATGACCACAATAATATCCTTTATATTTAGGGTTTTCGATAATTCTAGTAAGTATCGTTGTATCTAAACATGCGCCTTTTTTATTTTTATAACCTAATTCATATAAATATTTTGATACTTTAGATAAACCATCTGTGGTATTGGCATATCTATCAAAGATGATTTTAATCATTTCTGCTTGTTTTTCATCAATTACTAGTTTTCCTTTATCTTTTACATAACCATAGATGTTAGAGCAACCTAGCACAGTACCACTATCAATGCTTCTTTTCATACCGAAAGATACTCTTTCTGATAGTTTTCTAACTTCGTCTTGAGCAATAGAAGACATTATGGTAAGTCTAAGTTCGGAATCAGGTAAGATAGTATTAATATTATCATTTAAAAAATAGACACCAACACCATCTTGCAGTAATTCTTGGGTATATTTGATACTATCTAAAGTACTTCTTGAAAACCTGGATATTTCTTTTGTTAATATTAAATCAAATTTATGTTTTTTAGCATCATCAATCATTCTTAAAAATTCTTCACGTTTATTGACTGATGTTCCACTAATACCTTCATCAATATAGGAACCTATAAAGTGCCAGTTAGGAACTTTACTGATATAATCATTAAAGAAAGATATTTGTGCAGATAAGGAGTGTAACTGCTCATCTTTATCCGTTGATACTCTGGCATAAAAACATACTCTTAATTTTAATTCTTGCAAGGGAACACCTTTCATAATATTATTCCTAACGGTATATAAGTCCATATAGCCTCCTTAAGTTAATGTTTTGTAATTATTAATATTATCTTCATCGATCTTATTTTTATCTAAAGCAATCTTGTTCATTAGTTTGTTTACTACATAGTTATACATTCCATCATCGATGACATTTTTTCTTTTTAAATATTCAAGTAGTTTGATACTTGTTTCTATTTCAATGATTTTAGATGGAACTTTATTTAGTGTTTCCATATACTTTGTCCTTTCTTTTAAGTTTATTTTTATAAAAACTAAAAAAGAACTTAAGGTAATAAGTTCTACAAAAATCGAAAACTTAATACCTTACGAGGTCAAAATTAGACTAAACCATTATCCGAAAATATTAAGTTTTCAAATAACAATTTAGTTTTCAAATATTTAATATTTTATAATCATTCTAGCAATTTCATAGCCATCAACATTATCTGGTAGTAATTTATCATGTTCTAAAATTAAAAATATTTCCGCAAGTACATCTACCTTCTCTTTAAAAGATAACTTTTCAAATAAAGGTATCATTCTTTTATATTCTTTTCGATAAAGATGATAAAGTTTATATTTATAATTCCAATATTCATTTAGTTTAATTACTAAATAATAGTAATCAATACTACTTGGATTAAATATATCAATACAAATACTATCATCTAATAAATCAGAGTTAGTTTCATTTAAACTATTAATTTGATTATTATCCCATAAGTTTAAAATATAACTGATAAATTTAAGTTTATTTTCGTTATCCAGTTCCTTTATTTTTTCTGTTATTTTTTTAACCTCATCACTTGTATTTTTTAAATACATATTAAGCACATCCTTTCATTTTTAATTTAAGCCATTTTAAGAGGCTTTAAATTTTTATACTAAGAACTGATTATGAATGATATTAAAACCTCTTATAGGTTAAATTAAGCATCAATAAAATGATTTTTTTGTTTTAACATTTATCACTTAAAAAAATGAAATTTGCAAGAGGTTTTTACAAAAAAATTTTAATTTAGTTTTATCAACTTTATCTATTTATTTTTAATTTATTAATATATTAGTTATTAATAGTATCTAATTATCCAGTTATGGTAAATCGAGATTCCCTGTTGGGT
>CASFCU010000059.1 GCA_949293285.1 uncultured bacterium | reverse complement strand
ACTTCATTAACTAAATAGTATCTTATTTTAAATATTAATTTGCCACCTAAACGCCACCTAGACCAAAATAAAAAGACCTTAAAGCCTTATAAACAAACAAAATGAGACGCCGTAGCGTCTCTTCAGGGGGTTTTGGTTGAATACACTCTCACACAATATAACCGTAAGAGTGAAACGCACAATGTTTTATCATCATGCACATTAATGATAATATGATATTAAAAAAAAGTCAATTAATTTATCTTTAATTTTTTATTTTTTACAGTACAATTCGAAGTAAACTATTTAAAATAGTAACATTATTATCAAGCAATTCTTATCATTTGAATTATGATATTATGCTATTATGCTATAAATCCCTGTATTAACTCTTTTTCTGTGGACTTAAAAGTTGAACTATTTGATTTACTAATAAACAATGAACATGATATAATTATGTAAACATGTATAATAGATGTATTTATGGGAGGTGAATTATGGAGCAAAACAAAATTAGTCAATTTATAAAAGAAATAAGAAGAAGAAATCATTTAACGCAAAAACAATTAGCTGATAAATACAACGTTACTTATCAGGCCGTAAGTAAGTGGGAAACCGGAAGAAATTTGCCAGATACTATTTTACTAAAGCAAATAAGTAGGGATTTTGATATTAGTTTAGATGATATTTTTGAAGGTCAATATAACAAGAAAAAAAAGAACAAAAAAAGATATATGAATATAACATCTGTAACTTTGTTCATACTTTTAATAATTGCAATTGTGACAATTTTTAATTTGATGCAAAATAATCACTTTGAATTTAAAACAATTTCTAGTAATTGCAAAAATTTTAATATTTCTGGAAGTCTTTCATATAACAATCAAAAATCCGCAATTTATATAGACAATATAGAGTATCAAGGAAATAACAATGAAGATAAATATCAGAAAATTGAGTGCACATTATATGAATTTAATAATGGAACGGAAAAAATAATAAGTTCATGTAATTACAATAATACGGAGAACATCACATTAGATAATTTTTTACAAAGTGTTACTTTTGCAATTGATAATTACTCAAGATTGTGCAAAGAATATTCACAGAATAGTTTTTATCTAGAAATAAGTGCTACAAACGAAAAAAACACAACAACATACTACAAAATACCACTTTTATTAGAAAAAAATTGTCAATAAACTATTCAACTAAATGTTGAGTTAATTCAACTTTTGCGCTATTGGAATTATTAATTAATAATTATAAAATTAAAGCAAGGAGGAAATTTTATGAAAAAGAAACTGATAATCATACTAACAGTTTTTTCTTCTAGTTTATTTTTATGTGGCTGTCTAAATGGAAATCAATTAGAAACGTTACCTAAACCAGAAATAACTGATGGTATTAGAGGAGAGCAATTTGGAATTGACAAGAATATTAATGAAGAGACAATTGATCAATATTTAAATAGGAGTGATAGTGTCTATCGTGATATGAGAATGCTTAAGGATCCTGGTAATTATGAGGCAATTGGAGGAGATTCTTATTTATCTGGTTTTGTAGATGGGTTTGAGGCCGTTCCTTATCCATTACTTGTGAATGTTACAGGATTACCAGAAGAAGTTGGAAGTAGCTACGAAGGGAAAACTTTATACACAATTACAGAAGATGGAAGATACATTGCAAATTATAAAGAATCACTTGAAATACTTGAGTATTATTTCCCTAAAGATAAAAATATATTCTTAATGTGTGGTGGTGGTGGCTATGCTGGGCAAACAAAACAGATGCTAGTATCACTTGGATGGGATGAGGAAAAGATTTATAATGTTGGTGGCTATTGGTATTATGAAGGCAATAATAATGTTGAAGTGAAAAAAGTTAATGACGATGGATCTGTTTCGTATGATTTTTGGAAAGTTATTTATCACGATATAGATTTTGAAAATTTACATGAGGTATAAATGAAAAAAATATTATTATTGATGTTCTTCTCTACCCTACTGATGATAGGGTGTCAAAGTGAACAATCATTTGAATTAGACGAAGAATATTATAACAATAGCAATGCATTAGTAGAGATAAATAATGAGAAACTAAGGTCATTAGAAAAAGAAAAAGGTTCATTTGCCGTATTTGTTTATCTGCCAAATTGTGCCACTTCAACAGAATTCAATAATATTTTGATGGAGTTCTTAGAGAAAAAACAAATGAGTTTTTATAAAATATCTGGTTTAGATATTGATAATACAAAAATTGGGGAAACTTTGAAATTCTATCCATCTGTTGTAATTTATAATCAAGGTGAAATTTTCTCTTATCTGAGAGCAGACAGTAACGAAGATAAGAATTACTATAAAAGTAGTGATAATTTTGAAGAATGGTTTACATCAAAGGTTTTTTTAGACCAAACAGAAAGTATAGACAATCAAGTAGATAATGAAATGAATAATCAATATATTATAAATAGAAATTCCGATATAGATGAAATTGTATTTAGCAAAGACAAAATTAATATTTATATATTCTGGGGATATGGTTGTCCACATTGTGAAGAGTTATTTTCATTTTTAGAAAGTATTCATGCCGAATATGAAGAATATTACAATATATATGCTTTCGAGGTTTGGCGTAATGAAAATAATGGTTTACTTATGGACAAATTCTTGGAATATTTTGGTGATAATGTCGGACCTCGTTCTGTTCCATACTTTATTATTGGGGACCAGATATTTAAAGGATATAGTAGTAATATGAATGAGGAAATTATAAATACTATCATAAGTAAATATAATTCAAGAGAATATATTGATAATTTTGAGACATTAATAATCAATTAATTGTCAACTTTTATAGAATAAAGAAACTTTTAAAAAAATGAGATGATTCGATATCATCTTTTTTTATAGATATTTTTGCTTTATTATTTAATAATTAGTATGTAATATTTTATTTTTTCAAAAAAGTGCTATAAAAAAACTATAAGGTAACCTTTCTTTCGAAAAGTCACTTTATAGCTTCCATTTTAAAAGTCTTGTTTTTTAGTATTATGTGTAAAATAGGTTAGAACAATAGCTGCTATAAGTTGATATCATTTTCATATTCTTTAAACAGGAATAATTTTTTTAGATTAATTAAACTCAATCGAAGAAATTAACCTTTTTTTTAATTCTTCTTTGTCGTAAGACTGATTTTCTAGGTAGTCTTGAGAATCTTTTTTAGCTTGTAATAGTATTTTGTAATCACTTTTTAAATTGGCCATTTTAAATGTCATATCACCACTTTGTTTCGTACCAAATAAGTCTCCTGATCCTCGAAGTTTGAAATCTTCTTCACTTATCATAAAACCGTCATTTATTCTTTCCATTATTTCTAATCTCTTAGTGTCAGAATTACTTATCAATAAGCATTTGGATTCTAAACTATTTCTTCCCACTCGTCCTCTTAATTGGTGTAATGTAGAAAGTCCAAATCTGTTGGCATCAAATATTACTATCATGGTGGCATTTGGCACATCGACACCTACTTCTATTACAGTGGTACTGATTAGTATATTTACAATGTTTTGTTTAAATTCTTCCATTATGAGTTCTTTTTCTTTCGGTTTCATTTTTCCATGAACAATATCTATTTTATATTTATTCCCAAATATTAAGTTCATTTTATCTCTTAACGTATAAATGTCGGTTAAATCCAATTCCTCATTTTCCTCAATCAATGGTGATATAACGTAAATTTGGTGTTTGTTCTTTAGTTCCTCAGACATTTTATTATATACTTCTTTCATTTCATTTGACTTGTATACTTTTGTTTTCACTGGAAGACGCCCCTTTGGCATTTCTTTTATAGTAGATACCTCCATATCACCATAAATTGTAAGTGCATAAGTTCTTGGTATGGGAGTAGCACTCATATATAATACATCTGGTTTTATTCCTTTATTTTTTAAATTTGATCTTTGATTTACACCAAAACGGTGCTGTTCATCCGTAACAACTAATCCCAAATTGTGATATTCTACTTCCTCTTGAATAAGGGCATGTGTCCCAATAATAATATGGATAGATCCTTCTTTTAATTTATTATATATTTCTTGCTTTTCTTTTTTATTAACAGATCCTGTTAATAATTCTATATTTATTTCTTCTTTTTTTAATAATTCTTTTATATTATTGTAATGTTGTATTGCTAATATTTCTGTTGGGGCCATTAAAGCACTTTGATATCCACAAAGAAAATTATAGTACATTGCTAAAACGGCAACTATCGTTTTACCACTTCCTACATCTCCTTGAAGAAGTCTATTCATCCTTCTTTTACTGTTTAAATCTTCAATAATTTCATTTAGTGCTTTCTTTTGATCGGTCGTTAATTCAAAAGGTAAATTACTTATAAAATCATTTATGTCCTCTGTTGTCTTTCTTTCGATTCCCATGTTGTTTTTGTTATTTGCTGCCTTTAAATAATTAATCTTGAACATAAATTCAAACAATTCTTCATATTTCAATCTAATACTTGCTTCTTTTAGTTTCTCATAATTTGGTGGATTGTGAACAATGTTTAGAGCAGTTTTCTTGTTTAAAAATCCGTATTTTTCTAATAAATGTTTTGGAATACTGTCGGCTATTTCATTTCCATATGCAGCTAAGCCATTATTTATAGCGGAAGATAAAATTTTCTGTGATAGACCACTCGTCGTATGGTATACAGATTCTATTCTATCTTGGTTCGTTAGACTTCCAAATTTAATATCCGAAGCATTTATAATATTTTTTGTTTGGTCGTATTTTCCTATTACGATTATTTTCTCTCCAACTGGCAAACTCTGTTTTAAAAATGCTCTTCCAAAGATAGAAACTCCAACCATTCCATTCATTGTTGATAATCTAAAATTTAATTTATTTGTTCCTCCTTTAAATCTTATAACAAGAGGAATACTTTCTACTTTACCATCTACTACAATTTTTTGTTCTGGATCCGTTATATTTTTTAAATCCGTTCTTCTTAATACATCATATCTAAAAGGATAATGAGTGACCAAGTCATCTATAGTATAAATTCCTATTTTATTTAGTAGTTGTTCTATTTTAGGACCAACTCCTTTTATTTTAGGTAATTTGTTCATACTATCACTTCCTCTTTGTGTATTATATCATAAAACTCATTTTTTATAAAGAAAAACATTGTTATCTTTCAAACAATGTGTTTTGGAAAAGGCATACAAGATCTTCGTCTAATCTTAGTGTATCATCATCTATAATTGTAAAGGAAAATTCATAATTTTCGTACAGGCTGGGATACTTTTCAAATTTACTTTCATTAAGTAATTTTAATTTTTTATCGATGATTTCATACTCTCCTGATACTTCTAAATACCCTTCACATACATTGATATGAATTTCATATGTTCCATCTTCATTAATATTTAATATTGATTTTTTATCTTCTTGTACTTTGTAATTACCTATTATATTCACTTTGGTTGTGTTATTTTTATTGATATTATCAATAATACTATTTTCTTCGTTATTACTCGTATTTTTAGATGATGACTCTGGTATTATTAATAATGCGGTCATTGAAAGAAAAGTAATTATCAATATTAACCATCCTAACTTCTTACTCATACTGCCTCCTATAATAGAAATATACAATATAAAAATTTAAAAGTAAATTTAAATATATTTTTCTTGACAAAATTTGTCCTTTCGATTATTATAGAAATCACCAATTCGAAATTGGCGAATTGGTCGCTAGTATCACACTAGCCAACCCCTTTTTATTCTTTTGTGAAGTGCCTTCTCAGGGGGAGGTACTTCTTTTTTTTGAAAATACTATGGTATTAAAATAGAATTTTTTAAATTCTTATCTTATTAGCAATGAAGAGGATTCGGAGTTATTTTAAATAGACTAACTCTAAAACTTCTTTCATTTTATAAAAATATAAAAGACCGTTGGATAATCTATTTACCGGCGGTCTTAAAATTTATTGTATTATCATATTCAACTTTAAACATATTTTTATGTTTTTTTTGTTGCTTGATTGTAAATTCTTTTTCTAAATTTTGCAAGTGATTTCCCTGGAGTTACTATTTTTGTTATATTTTCATATTCTCCTTCACTATCTTTTCTTTTTAATATTTCTTTTAACATTTCTAATGCACTATTTTTATCTTTTCTGTATATTTCAGATAATTCTATTGCTACTATATAACTAAATAAGTATTTCAAATCTTCTTCGAAGTTTTCTTTATCTTCCATAGTTAGCATATTTCTTATTGCTTCTTCTTTGATTTGTTCTAAAAATTCTTCTTGACTTGGATTTTTTAATTTAAAACGATAATCGGCTAAATCTCTATAGATTAGTATTCTTTGACTAGCCAGATCCTGTGATTTGAGAACCATTAGTTCATCTTTATAAAATCCATCATCATTTAATTGTTTAGAGAAAAAATCGATTGCTACTAGTTCAAAAAACATCGATTCTATTTCAGTAAAAAAACTCAGTTCATCGAAGGTGTATCTTTCCGGACTGATTAAGGAAGCAATTCCATGAGCTATTTCATGGGTTGCTTCCATCAATGATAATTTATAATCTTTTCCAGATGGTTCATTTAAGGTAAAATATGGTTTGTTTATTCCTGGAATAAATTGCATGTATGCATATTCTTCTTGAGAAAAATAAATAATATGATGTCTTTTTCGATAGATTTCTTGAAATTTATCGTATATTTCTAAATTTGTAGAACGGTAGAATTCATGTATTAATTCTATTAAAGCATCTTTACTCAATTTATTTTTCTTGGTATCATTTTCGAATGAATTCAAGTCTGGTAATTCTTTTTTGTTAGCTATCTTGTTATATTTTTCTATATATGGATAGTATAATAGGAATGATGGAACAATTTGTGATAAGTATGCAATAGAAATTTCTTGTTCTTCTTTTAAGTCTTCATCTTCTAATGATAATATAATCTGTTTTGTTGTTGCTATATAATATGCTAGTAATTCTTGTTCTTTTGGATTTTTTTCTAGTTTTAATCTTTTTTCTAATTCTTTTAAGTCTTTTCGTAAATCTTTATTATCCCAGTAATATTTCATTTTCTCACCTGTTTTTTTATTTTAATCAGACTTTTAAGTTTTGTAAATAATATTTACTGGTCTTTTTGATTTGTTTTTAAAGTTTCATAATATTTATACCTATCCTCGGCATTTTTCTGGTTTTGCTCATAAAACTCTAATTTTTTTTCTGGGTTTACTTTAGATAAAGAAGAATATCTTGTCTCTCCTTCTAAAAATTCTTTATATTTTGAAAAATCCGCTTTACTGTCTAAAGAAAATACTTTCGTTTCTGGGTTGTATCTAAATATTGGAAAGTATCCTGATTCTGTGGCTTTTTTTTCTTCTTCTATGCTATTTCCCATTCCTTGTTTTATTCCTTGGGCAATGCACGGAGCATAAGCAATGATAAGTGATGGTCCATGATATGCTTTTGCTTCACTAAAAGCTTTAATCGTTTGCATCATATTTGCTCCTAGTGACACGGTTGCCACATAAACATGTGGATAAGTAAGAGCTATTTTGGCAAGATCTTTTTTGGCAAGAGTTTTACCAGTAGAAGTAAATTTTGCTACACTTCCTACTTTACTTGATTTTGATGATTGACCTCCCGTGTTTGAATATACTTCGGTATCTAATACTAATATGTTTATATTTTCATTTGTCGATAGAACGTGATCAAGACCGTTATATCCAATATCATAAGCCCATCCATCTCCACCTACTATCCAAAATGATTTTGTTTTGATAAATTCTTTCATTTCTATTAATTCTTTTATTTTTGTTTTATTTACAATTTCATAAAGTAAACAACTAGATTCATAATCTCCTCTTTTATAATAGGATGCAAAGATTTCCTTATATTCATTTGGAATTTTCTTTAAGTTGTTATATATTGCTGTTTTTATTTTTTCTTTGTGTATTTTATCGGCTAGTTGCATTCCTAATCCAAATTCAGCATTGTCTTCAAACAATGAATTCATCCAGGGAATACTATAAGAAGTTGTCGGTATGCTTCCTCCATAAATAGAAGAACATCCAGTTGCATTTGCTATTACTAATTCCCCACCAAATAATTGAGTTAGAAGTTTAAGATATGGAGTTTCTCCACAACCAGCACATGCTCCAGAAAATTCAAAACGAGCTCGTGCAAATTGACTTCCTTTTATCGTATTGATATCCATTACTTTTTTTTCTTTTACTTGATTGAATAAATAATCCGATTTTTCAATATTTTCTTCTGTTTTTACTTCACTGACTGGTTTCATAACAATTGCTTTTTCTTTATTTTTTCCAGGGCATACATTGCTACATAAACCACAACCAGTACAGTTATTCATACTAACACCAATGGTAAATTTTAGATTTTTATCTTTTATCAGTGAATCTTTCAAGTCTTTTTTTACTGATTCCGGAGATTTTTTTTCTTCTTTTTCATCCAATAAAAATGGTCTAATTACTCCGTGCGGGCAAACTAAGGAACATTGATTGCACATAATGCATTTTTCTTTGTCATAGCATGGTAACATTTCAGTTATATCCTTCTTCTCTAATTTTGCAAGTCCGCCTTCGAAGCTTCCATCTACGTATTGTTCTAATTTACTGACTGGTAAGTCATTTCCTTTTCTGGAAGTTATTAGTTCAAATACGGTATGATGCTCTTTAGTATTTTTTTCATTTTTTACTTTTATTTCCTCTAATGCTACTAATTGTAGTGTTTCTAATGCTCTATCTATGGCTTTTATATTTTTTTCTATGATATCATTTCCTTTATTTGTCAACAAGGATTCTAGGGATTTCTTTATCTCATTTATAGCAAACTTAAAGTCAATTAGTTTTCCTATTTTAAATATGGCTGTGGCTATAATAGTATTGATCTTGTTATTTAGTCCTTCTTCCATCGATATCTTATTTGCATTTATTATATAAAACTTGATATTTCTCTTTTTTAATATTTCTTTATCATGATTTGTTATGTATTCTAATATTTCTTCTTTAGACTTTGTAGTGTTTAAAATAAAAGTTCCATTTTCTAAGATAGTATCTAACATTTCAAATTTTGTTAAATAGGTATCTTTGGTACATACTACTAGACTTGGATATTCTACATAATAGGTTGACCTTATTTCTTTATTTCCTAGTCTTATATGGCATTTGGTTACACCACCCGATTTTTTAGAATCATATTCGAAGTAGCCTTGTGTATAAGCTTTGGTATTATTTCCAATTATCTTTAAAATATCTTTCGATGCGCTAACCATACCATCTGAGCCAAATCCATAGATTAAAATTTCATAGTTTTGAGGTTTATATTCTAATTTTTTGGGTTTTAGACTCAAATTAGTTACATCATCTTCTATTCCTATGGTAAATCCACTAAAAGAATCTTTTTTATCTAAAAAATCATAGACACTGTTTATATGATCTTTTGAAGTATTCTTACTAGATAGTCCATATCTTCCACCAATTACTTTGATTTTTCTTTTACTTTCATTTATTACATTTAATACGTCTAGGAAAAGAGGTTCTCTTGCTCCAGATTCTTTTGTTCTATCTAATACTGCAATAGATTTTACTGTTTTTGGCAAGACATTTAAAAAGTATTTACTACTAAATGGACGATATAAATGAACTTCTATTAGTCCTACTCTTTCGTTATTTTTTATTAAGATATCTATGGTTTCTTTTATTGTTTCACAGACTGATCCCATTGCTACAATAATTTTAGTAGCATTTTCCACTCCGTAATAGTTAAAGGGCTTATACTCTTTTTTTGTTATTTCGTTTATTTTTTCCATATACATATTTACTATATCTGGAAGGGCATCATAGTATTTGTTTCTTGCTTCTGTTATCTGAAAGTAAATATCATCATTTTCATTGGTTCCTCTTGTTACATTGTTAATACTGATTGCTTTTTTTCTGAAATCATTTAACGCTTTTTTATCAATTAATGGTTTTATTTTGCTGATATCTAGGACTTCTATTTTTTGTAGTTCATGACTGGTTCTAAAACCATCAAAAAAGTTGAGAAAAGGAATCTTTCCTTTCAATGCCGATAGATAACTAATACTTGTTAAGTCCATTACTTGTTGAACGGAAGAGGATGCCAAAATTGCAAATCCTGTTTGTCTTGTGGCATATATATCTTGATGATCTCCTAATATAGACAATGCATGGGTAGCTAGGCTCCTTGCGGCTACATTGATGACACAAGGAAGCATTTCCCCTGCTATTTTATACATATTAGGGATCATTAGTAATAGCCCTTGAGAAGCAGTATAAGTTGTAGCAAGGATTCCGTTTTGTAATGCACCATGTACTGTTCCAATAGCACCAGCTTCACTTTCCATTTCTATTACTTTCACTGGGCTTCCAAAGAAATTTTCTTTACCAGCATTTGACCATTTATCAATATATTCTGCCATGGGTGATGCAGGTGTGATTGGATATATTCCAGTAAGTTCAGAAAAATTATAAGAAATATAACTACATGCCTCATTTCCATCCATTATTTTATACATATTATCACTCTTTTCTATTTAAATATATATTCATTATATAATATAAAAATCTATTTTTCAAAAACGATTGTTTTTTAAATACCTATCGTTTTTTTATGTTATTTTTAGTATTTCCTATTGTTTAGCAAAATTTACTTGCAATTGAAAAGAAATTATCTTTCTTTTGTGAATCATAATTTCTGTTTATTATTTTTATTCTTTAATTTTCCTTTCTATTTTTTCAAATATTCCTAAATACTTCACATCTAGTTCTTTATCTTGAGGAATATTGTAGTACTTTTTAAAGTCTTTTTGTTGGAAAATGGTTACTGGATTATATCTCCATACTAAATAAATCGGATTTGCTTTTACTTCTATTATTTGTTCATCATATTTTAGTTGTTCTTCTATGTATTCTTTTCTAGTTACATCAATATATTTTGTTATCATCATCATCGATATATAATATATCAATAGGATAATAGTAGAAACTATTACTAATTTCTTATATATTTTTATATCTAATTCTTTTAGAATTATAGAATTTGAAAAGATAATAAATAACAGGATAAATATGTTATTTCCTTCATCCCATATAGGTGATATTATAGAGAAGATACTAACTATAAAACTCATCATAAAGAAAAGATTCAAATATTGTTTTGTTTTTCTATTTTTAATTATATAGTTAAGGCTTAAGAAAAAAAGGATTAGATATGTAATAAAGTAAAAGATATAATACCAATTTTCTACTGCAAATACACCAAAATACTTATTAATGATTAAATTTAAATTCACTGGTGAATAGTTATAAAAATTGTATGCCAAGCTAAATATTAGTATTAAATCAAATAAGGTTATTATTACTCTTTTGTAAATACAAGTTTCTAGTTTGTCGTTAAGGTAATAATTGATAGGTATTGCTCCAATGATGATTAGTATGATGTTTCGTGAAAATATTGTGTCTATGTATCTGGTGATATTTGTTACGCCTTCGTCTAAAGTTCCATAGAATAAACTTTTATCAATACTTAGTAATGACAATATGAATGATAGTATTTGAAATATGATTATAAAAGAATAAGCTTTAGGAAAACTCTTTTTCGATTTTACCATTTTTAGATAAAACAATATATTACCTAGCAAAAAGATTGTTGAAATATGGATTGAGGATAAGGAAATGTATATTGCCATTAAAGTTAATAAAATATATTCTTTTATGGTGAATGAGAAAGTGGTTTTTCTCCAAATATAAGAGAAATAGAGAAATGTCAATAAGGAAGGAAAGGTATAGGCTACTGCAGAAGTAATGGATACATAGTTATAAGAGAAAGTAAATGTGCTTACTAATAGAAGTCCTATGAAAGGGAATAGATAAAAATATTTGTTTTTGACATATCCCATTGCATTGTTAACACAATGAACAAAAAGACTCATTAGGCATGAAAATATTAGGTTAAATAAGGGTTTATGATAAGATAGGAAATTGATTAAGAAGCCGCTTATAATCCTTCCATCATTTAAGTTCATGTTTTTTATTGAGCTAATAAATCCACCTTTTCCAATTAGATAACTATTCCAGTCTCCCCCACTTATGGGTGCTAAGGAAGTAATTATTAAAAAGAAAAGGAAAGTTAATATTGTTATTTTATATTTAAAATCGATTACTTTTATTCTTTCTTTCATCTTTAATTCCTCTATAATTTATCTATATAATCTTCTATGTTCTTAATAATTGTTTCTGTGTTACTTACAAATTTTTTAGGTTTGAAATTTTTTGATTTTTTGATTACTTTTCCTAGTTTTGAAAAATCTTTAAGTGCTAGTAAATATTTACTTTTTCCAAAATTTTCTACTATTTGTAATTGATGATCATTTACATGTTCATTATATTTTGCTAGACGAGGGGCTGCTATTACTTTCTTACCATGAGTTAATCCTGCTAAAATAGATCCTACTCCCCCATGTGTGATGAGTAAATCACACTGTTCTATTAATTCTTCGAATTTATCTTTTGGTATTAAATCAAATATTTCCATATTTTTACTTTGATATTTGGTAATACCAGCTTGGACGATTACCCTATCATTGATATTCTTTTTGTTTATTTCTCTATCAATTGCAGAAAGTAGTCTTTCAAAGCTTTTATCTTGGGTTCCTAATGTTACAAATATCATTAATAAATACACCCCCAATATTTTGCTTTTGGATACAGCTTTAACATGCTTTCCCATTGTACTATAAATAAATCTGCAAAATGGTAGATAATTCTACCGGTTACTGTTTTTGTTTTACTATTTGCTAATGTTTCAATATAGATTATTTTACTACCAAATAATTTACCTATACAACACATTGGTCCTGCTGTGTGGGCACCGGTTGTAATAATTACCTTTGGTCTTATTTTAAAATATAGCAATAGGCTTTTCAAGGTGTTGTATATAAGCTTAAAAGGATAAGTCAGGAAATGGGTTTTGGTCCCGTAGAGTAAAAAATCTACTTTGTTAGGATATTTTTCTAAAAGAAACATATTAGATTTTGTCTTTTCAGTTATTATGTGGTAGTCGTATTTCTCAAACATCGGGGACAGCATTAACATCTCTGATAAGTGCCCCCCTGTTGATGATATAAACAAAATCTTTTTTTTATCCTTTTTTTTCACAAAATCACCTTCTATTTAAGTAAATTAAACCATTCTTTTGAGATGTTTTCACTTAAATATTTCTTGCAGTTATGATAGCCGTTTTTTATTATTTTTGCCCTATATTTATCATCTTCAAACAGTTTGATGATTTCTTCTTTCATCTTCTTTTTATCTCGATTAGAAACTAGTATGCCATTTCCTTTTTCTAATAACTCTTTAATTCCTGCTGCTGAGTCGAATGCAACACATGGCAATTTATAACTGCAAGCTTCAAGTACAACTAATCCAAAAGACTCAGTATAAGAAGTCGTTACGAATATGTAACTATCTAACATTTTTAATTCTATATCATTTTTGGATAGAAAGCCAGTTAAAATAACATTTTTACTTAAATTATTTTGTTTTATATAGGTTTCTAAGGTTTCTTTTTGATTGCCATCTCCGATTAAATATAACTTAATATCTTCATATTTTTCTTTTAATAATTTTACTACATCTATTAAATCTTTTTGACCTTTTTCTTTTGAAAGACGACCAACACTAATTAAGTTATGATTTTTACAACTCGATTGCTTTAGAGGAAGATGATCTAATACATTGGGAATATAGATACATTTTGGTACTACTTTTTCTTCATAAAATTCTTTGAGGGTGTTCGTTACTAATACGAAGTAGTTAAAATATTTTACTGAATCTGTTACTTTTCTTATGTACTTTCTATCATCATTATGATAGTTGTGTTCCGTTGCTATTTTTATGATATCTTCTCTTGCATAGTGTCCTACTAATTCGTTGTGATATTCTCTTGTTGTAATTATGTATTTGCTAGTGATATCCTCTATACTTTCGATATTAAGAGTTTTCTTCTGGTACAAAAGATAGATTCCTTTTACTCCTTCTTTTATAATAGATAAAATATGACGTTTTTTTATACTTCTTTTAAATTCTTCTGTGTTTGGTTTGTGATTTATTAAATATGTTATTTTTATGTTAGGATGAAAGTAAAAAGCTGGTTTATCTAATACTTTATATGTAGAAATTATTTCTATTTTATATTTTTTATTTAACATTTGGCAAAGAGATGATATATACTGTTCTATTCCACCATATCCTAAGTGAAGGGCAATGATGGTTATTTTATTTTCTTCTAATGATGTATTTCGTATTTTCTGTTTTTTTGTTATTAACACTAAAATATAGCTTAATGTGACCAGTGACATTGCTGGTAGTAGGAAATAATTGAAAAATAGGATAATATAGGTGTTTAAAAGGGCTAATACTAACATGAGTAGTTCAAAACTGATTTTCTCTTTATTTTTGATTGAGGTTTTTACTATTTTTATGGTTACTAGTATCAGTGGCAATAAGTATATTATTGTACTCAATATATCGAATAGTTGATTGTTAGATTCGATTATGAAGGTGTATCTACTTATGTCGAAATATAAATTGATAGTTGTGTTCATTTTTATTGTTAGTAGTATTGCCCATAGTATCATCAAAATTATTGCTTGTATCTTTTTTTCTTTTTTTGTTAGTAAATGATAGATGGTTAGTATTACTAGGTCAATTACTGTGATTATTAATAATAGACTATTTTTTACGTATAAAAAGAACAGTGATGTTATGAAAATTGGTGCTGTATTAAGAAAAGTTACTTTTTTATTAAAATAAATAAATAATAAAGGGAAAATGATAGATAGAGTGAAAGCTATATTGAGATTTATATTTTTAGTGATGAGAAGAAACAAAAGAAAGAAAATAGATAAGGTGATTATCATATTTAAAAGATTTCTTTTATTGATTTTTGCTTCTTCATAAATATTCAATATAAAAATGATGGTTAGTGGTAGGTATAAATAATTTGTCATTAATGCTATGTTGCTGTTACCACGTCGAATGATGTCCATAGAAAGGGGGATAAAAGATAACAGGATGTATAACATATTTCTTTGTTTATTTTTCTTTATCCATACTAAAGACAGAATTTCATATAAAATAATTGCTAATTTTACAATTACATACAGGTTTTCGTTTACATTTATTAACTCTATTACCATTAATAGAATTTGAAGAAATAAGAATATGTATAATAGTTTATTTTTTTTCATAATTTCACCCATCATTTACATTTTAACAAATTTTTATTCATTTATTAAGAACTAGTTTTTCTCTAGTGCTTTTTTTATCTTTTTCTTGCTTTTTCGTGATTTTTTTTGTAAAAAAATGTCTAATAATTTCGATTTGTCTGGAAAGAATTGACGATTAGTAGACTCTTTACTTTTTATATTATATAATTATACTTGTTAAAGTATGAAAATGGAGGTGTTTATGAAAAAAAGAAGAAATATAATCCCTGTAGTTTTTTTGATGTTATGTTCTTTTTTTCTTGTTACATTTTCAGTTCAAGCATTAGAAAAAACTACTGGAAGAATTTCCTCTACTATAGGAATTAAACTTAGAAGTGGTCCTAGTACAGCTTATGATAGAATTACTGGTGTCCCACACAATGCTAGAGTTACTATCCTTTCTTATAGTGATGGGGAAGGATGTGATGATCCGTGGGCAGAAATTATATATGAAGAAAATGGGGTTTCTTATAGAGGATACGGATGTTCCACTTATATAGAAGATCTTGAAACAGTGGAAGTGGATGACGTTGTTCCACCTACTACGGATGTTTCTAATTCGGAAATGGCCAATATGACCGATGAGGAGTTTGAGGCATATTTGGATAGTCAAGGATTTCCAGAAAGTTATAAAGTGAAATTAAGGGCTTTACATAAAATTCACCCAACTTGGATATTTAAAGGGGTTAAATCTAAATATACTTGGAGTGAAGCTCTTAGTGAGCAAAATTCTTCTGGTACAAGTTTGTATAATGTCAATGCTAGTGCCAAAGAGCAAGGTTTAGAAGGATATTTATCTGTGGAAGCCGGAAATTATGATTATGAGTTAGATAAGTTTTTTGCTCATGATGGACTTTATTGGTATCAAGCTAATAGTCAGACAATTGCTTATTATATGGATCCTAGAAATTTTCTTACCGAAAGTTATATATTTATGTTTGAAGATTTGCTTTACAATTCCGATTATCAAAATGCAGATACTGTAAATAAGATTCTTTCTTCGGATTTTATGAGACAATATACTTCTTATTTTATGGAAGCTTCCGAAAAGTATAATGTTTCTCCTATGTATTTAGCTGCCTTATCTCGTCAAGAGGTTGGACTTAGTGATACTAATATTGTTACGAATGGAAAAGCTGGAGTTTTATCGGACGGAGTAGATTATACTGGGTATTATAATTTTTTTAATATTGGTGCATCATCTAGTAAGGATCCTAAGTTAAAATCTCTTCAGACTGCCAAACTTTATCAGTGGAATACTCAACAAAAAGCAATTGTCGAAGGAGCTTATAAGATTACCGTAAACTATGTACAATGTGGACAATATACTTCCTATTTTCAAAAATTTAATTTATCTCCTACTGCTACAAAAGGGATGTGGCATCAGTATACTACTAATATCATAGGACTTGTATCTCCTAGTGTTACCACTTATAACTCTTATAATAGTATGGGGATTATTGATGAAGCATTTTCTTTTTCTATTCCAATATTTGATGGGATGCCGGAAAAGACTACCCTACCAAATTTGGGAAATCCTAATAATTGGCTTAAAGAGTTGAAGGTAAATGGAATTTCTGTTACTAATTTTAGTGGGGGTACTGTTAATTATACGGTTACCGTTCCATATTCTGAAGAAATTAATATATCTGCACTTGCTGTTAATAGCAAAGCTAAAATAGTGGGTACTGGTGATAAAATTCTTACTGGTGATAGCAATTCTTTCTCTATTGTAGTCACAGCTCAAAATGGAGCAGTTAAGACTTATAATTTAACTGTAAAAAGAGAAGAAAAAAAGGATGATTCTGATGAAGTAACCGTGAAAATTGCTGATGTTTTGAGTGCTAGTGGATATAGTTATGATGATTATTATTTATGGAATGTTACCTTTTCTACTAATGTAGATGGTTTGATAGAAAAATTGATAAAAAATTATGAAACTGTTAGTGTTAATGTTCAGGATAGACAAGGTAGAAATAAAAATGAAGGAACTATTGTTACCGGTGATAAAATAATTATTTCTACGAATAGTGAGTCAAAAACGTTAGAAGTTGTTATATATGGAGATAATAACGGAGATGGTAATGTTTCTGCTATCGATTTGTTGAATGTTCAAAAGCATATTTTAGGTTATACTACTTTACTTGGATCTTATGCAAGAGCGGCTGATACTAATCGAGATGGTAATGTTTCTGCTATCGATTTGTTGAATGTTCAAAAACATATTCTAGGTTATAGTAATATAAGTCAAAAATAAAAAGGAGGTAAAATGAGATTCTTAAAAAAGAACTTTCTTTTCATAGTAGTCATTTCTTTGCTGTATGCTTGGAATATTACTACTTGTAGTGCTGCTAGTGCTTCTGTTTCTGTTTCTTCTAGTGCTAGTAAAGTGGTAGTTGGGAATACAATAACTTATACAGTTAAGGTTTCTTCTTCTACTCCGCTAGGAAGCTTAGTTTATAAATTTGATTATGATACTTCCAAATTAACTTTGGTTAGTGGTACTTTGAATAATACTTATGTTATTCAAAATGATAGTACTAAGTCTACTACATTTACTTTCAAGTTTAAAGCAAAAGCAAGTGGTACTGCTACCGTATCTTTTATTTTAAATGAAGCTATTGATTTTTATGGAAATCCTTATACAGTTAATAAGACAACTTCAAAATCCATTACGGTTATTACACAACAACAATTGGAAGATAGTTACAGCAAAAATAATTATCTTTCTAGTTTGGGTGTGGATGGGTATGTGCTATCTCCTGGTTTCAATAAGGATACGCTTGAATATTCGTTGACTCTGGAAAATGACGTTAGATCTATTAATATTACTGGAGCTAAGGATGATTCTAGGTCTTCTGTATCAGGGCTTGGAAATCATGAACTTGTGGAAGGAATTAATAAGATTGAAATTAAAGTTACTGCACAAAATGGAAGTACTAGAAGTTACATATTAAATGTTACGGTAAAAGAGCTTTCTCCTATTGTCGTAGAATTAGATGGAAAAAATTATAACGTTGTCAGAAAAAAGGAATTGATTACTATTCCTAATTCTAGTTATGAAGAGACTACTATAAAAATTAATGATGAAGATGTTCCTGCTTTTATAAATAATGTTACAAAGGTCACTTTAGTAGGTCTTACTGATGAAAATGGAGATGTTTCCCTTTATTCATATAAGGATAATACTTATTCTTTATATAAGGAGTTCTCTTTTAATAAAATTATTGTTACAGAAGAGAAATTAAATAAAATTCCTCAAGGATATAAAGAGGTTAAAATTGTAATTAATGAAAAGGAACTTACTGCCTATCAAAATGATGAATCATCGAATTTTTATTTAGTATATGCTACAAATATAGAAAATGGTCTTACTAATCTTTATCAATATGATTCCAAAGAAAATACTTTACAATTATTTAATCAAAAAGAAAATGATAAAAAGGTAGAAATCGAAGAAAAAAATAAAATTTATGAATACATTATTATTGGTTTGGGTAGTTTATTAGTAGTTACCTATCTATATATTTTAGTGACAACATTAAAAAATAATAATCGAAAAGAAGGAAAAAAAAGAGAAGAATTATCAAAAGAAAAGAGAAAGAGCTTTACAGAGAATGTTGACAATTTAAATATTTCTATGGAAGAAGGTACGCAAATCAATAAAAAGGATGATAAAATAGAAGAAGATATTTCAAACAAAGTGGAGAGAAAGCCGATGAAAACGAAAAAGAAATAAATTCTTCTTTTTCGTTTAGGTTTTTCTATATGGAGGAATTATGAATAAAAAAAAGATAAACATAACCAATATTATTTCTATCATATGTGTGATATTTAGTTTCTATCTTATATACTCAATCTATCTTTTTGCGCGAATCGAAACCTTTATTAGATATTTGATAATAGGTGTACTTATTATTGTTGATTTTATAATTATTAGTAAATTGTTTGTCTCTACAAAAGGGAAGAAAAAATCAAAGAAGAAGATTAAAGGAATTCTTTATAGTTTCTTTTTAGTGGTTATTAGTGTATTTTATGTTTTCCTCGGGTTTAATTTAAATAAGATATACTCTTATTTTTCACAATTAAATAAGACCGTTACTTATTCTACTAGTTTAGTCACTTTGAAAGAAAGGGAAGATGTGGATTTAATTACACTCAAAAATCAAAAAATTGGAATTATTTCTAATCATGGGGAAAAAGATAGATGGTATGATCTTGCCCTAGAAATTGTAAAGGCAGAAGGATTAAGTGACGATAATGTTCTCGTTAGTTATGATAGTTATCCGGCTATGATTACTGCACTCTATGAAAACGAGATCACATATGCCTTCCTTCCTTCCAATTATGTAGATATTTATAGTACTTCTGAGGGGTTAGATAATTTAGGTGAGACTTTAAAAACGATTACTAGTACAGAGATGGAAGAGACCAAGAAAGATGCAGATCTTTTAGGAAGTTCCAAGGATGTATCTGAACCTTTTACTATTTTATTGATAGGAATAGATTCTACTAAAAATGGTTTAAAGCAGGCAGATTCGTTTAATGGGGATTCTTTGATGTTAGTTACTTTTAACCCTACGACAATGACTGCTACTATGCTTAGTATCCCAAGAGATAGTTATGTTCCTATTGCTTGTTTTACTGGACAATATGAAAACAAAATTACTCATTCTGCTTCTCGTGGAACTAGTTGTGTGATTAATACTATTCAAAATTTCTTAGATATAGAAATCGATTACTATATGAAAATAAACTTTACGGGTCTTGTTGACCTAGTAGATACTTTAGGTGGTATAGAAGTGGATGTTCCTTACAGTTTTTGTGAGCAAAATAGTCAAAGAGAGTTTGGAAATAGTACAATTTATGTAAAGGAAGGTCTTCAAACATTAAATGGTGAACAAGCTTTAGCTCTTTCACGTAACAGAAAAAATAATTCTGCTTATTGTAGTAGTGAATGGACACAGGGTTATAGAAGTGATTTTATAAGAGCAAATAATCAACAAATGGTAGTTCAAGCTATACTTGAGAAAATGAAAAGTTTTACTGATATATCTAAAGTCGATAATATTCTAAAAGTACTTAGTGACAATCTTGATACTAATATGACAGAGGATACCATATTTTCTTTCTATAACATTGCAAAGGATGTTATGCTATCTTCTTCTAATGATGAAGTCTTAACCATTCAAAAATTATTTATTGATGGAACTGGACAATATATTTATGATGAAAGTACAAAGTTACAATTGTGGAATTATATTCCAAACAAACAAAGTGTCGAAGATGTAATTGAAGCTATGAAAATTAATTTGGGTGAAAAAGAACATGTCATGATAAAAGATTTCAGTTACTCTATAAAGAATGGTTATGAATCTAAAGTTATCGGAGAAGGACCTTATGCTGTTTATACAACATATGATTTATTGATTGATTTGACAGAAAAAAGTGTTAGTGAAGCTGAAACTTGGGCAAAAAGAAATGGTATCACCTTACAAATAGAATATGTTTCTAATACCAGATATAAGGATGGGACGATAATCAGTCAGAATTATCCAGTAAATAAAAGACTTGATAAGATATCTAATAAAACAGTTACGATTAAAGTTGTAAGAAATGAAAAAACAACCTCTACTGACAAGATTGATTGTCTAGAAGATGAGAATAATTCAGTATGTATGGTATTGGATTTTACGTCAAAAACTAAGTCAGATGTTACTAACTGGGGAAGTAAGTTTTCTAATACCGTAGCCATTTATTTTGAATATGAAGAATCAGAGCTTGAAGCAGGAACTATTATTAGGCAATCAGTAAAAGAAGGCACTACCGTAAAAGAATTGCTAGAAAAAAATACTACAATAACATTTACGATTGCTAAAGAGAAACAAGAAAGTTCACAGGATGATGAAACCACAAATGATACTAATGAAGAAAAGGAAAGTTAAGAGTTGATACATATCAATTCTTTTTTTATAAAATGATATTTAACAAAATTTTACTGCATTGATTATTACTTTTCTCTGACTTTTAACAAAAATATAGACAAAAAAAATATTTCATAGTATAATTTCATAGTTAGTTCTTTGCAAAAAAAATGAAAGGAGAAAATATGAATAAGAAAACAAACGATACTAAAATTATTATTTTAGGTGGTTTGGGTGAAGTCGGTAAAAACATGTATTGTGTAATGCATGGTAATGAAATTATTATTATTGATTCAGGTATTAGTTTTCCAGAAGGTGGTCTTCTTGGAATAGATTATATATTACCAGATTTTTCTTTTTTAAAGCAGAATCAGGAAAAGATTAAAGCTTTGATAATAACTCATGGTCATGAAGATCAT
This sequence comes from uncultured bacterium, assembly GCA_949293285.1. Taxonomy (GTDB): domain Bacteria; phylum Bacillota_I; class Bacilli_A; order RF39; family UBA660; genus RUG13868. Next base: position 25,125 of record CASFCU010000059.1, on the reverse strand, counting down.
ATTGGCGGGATTCCTTTTTTAGTTCAATCACTAGAAATTCCAGCAATATATGCACCTAACCAAGCCAAAGAATTAATTGCATTGAAATTGCAAGATAAAAATATTAGATATGATAATTTATTCGTTTATAATGATCAAACTGTTTTAAAGTTTAAAAATATTCAAGTAGAATTTTTCAGAACAACACATTCCATTCCTGATTCACATGGGATACTTGTAAAGACGCCAGATGGTAATATTGTAACTACCGGTGACTTTAAGTTTGATTTTACCCCTATTGGACCAATGGCTGATATTCATAAAATGGCCAGAATTGGTGAAAAAGGAGTGGATCTTTTAATTAGTGATTCTACAAATGCCTTAAATGAAGGGATAAGTATTAGTGAAACTAAGGTGGATAATGCACTAAATGATATATTTGATAAATATATTACTAGAAGAATTATTATTGCTACGTTTGCTTCTAATATTTATAGGTTGAAACATATCATTGAAACTTGTTATAATCATGGTAGAAAAATTTGTGTTTTCGGTAGAAGTATGGAAAATAATATAAAAATATCTATTGAAGGTGGGTATATAAACCATTCTGATATTTTAATTGAACCAGAAGAAGCAAATAGTTTAAAACCAGGTGAAGTTGCTATCCTTTGCACGGGATCTCAAGGAGAACCTTTAGCTGCTTTATCTAGAATTGCTAATGGGACCCATAAACAAATTAAGTTAAGACCAGATGATATTGTCGTATTTTCATCATCTCCAATTCCTGGTAATGCACTGTCTATTGGAAATACTATTAATAAGCTTTATCTACAAGGAGTTAAAGTATATACTAATACTTCGTTAAATGAGATACATACTTCAGGACATGCTAATATGGAGGAATTGAAATTGATGATTCGACTTATTAAACCTAAGTATTTAATGCCTTTCCATGGTGACTATAGAATGTTGAAAAGTCATGCTAATTTGGGTGTAGAGTGTGGAATTCCTAAGGAAAATACCTTCGTGCTTCAAAATGGTGATGTTTTAAGTCTTCATAAACATGTAATTACTAAATCAACACCAGTTACTGCCAGTGATATATATGTAGATGGAAATAGATTGGGTGAAATTAATAGTGCTGTCCTTCGTGATAGAAAAATTATGGCCAGTGATGGAATATTGGTTGTTATTGCAAATATCGATATGAAAAAACGTGAACTTTTAATTCATCCTAATATTACTACGCGAGGATTCGTTTTGATTAATGAAAATGAAGCTTTAATAAAAAAGATAGAATCAATTGCAGAAAAGGTTATAGTAGAAAAATTGAAAGAACCAAATGTCACATTTAATGATATTAAAAGCCAAATTACTACGGAGTTGTTTCCTTATATTTACGAACTAACAGGAAGGAAACCAATTATTTTGCCAGTAATATTGGATATCAAAAAATAAAGAATGCTTATACTTATAAAGGCATTCTTTTTATTCTCTTATATAAATTTTTTCTATTTATTATCGGCCATCTATAAAAAAATTACTAGAGTCCTAGTAATTTTTGTTGTATTATTTGGCTTCTTCTTGAGCCCTTGTTTCTCTAATAACAGTTACTTTAATTGTACCTGGATATTGCATAGTAGATTCGATTTTTTCTTTTACGTCCCTTGCAATTTTATGAGCTCCTAAATCGTCTACTTCTTCTGGTTTTACAACTACTCTTAATTCTCTACCAGCTTGAACTGCGTAAGTTTTTTCTACTCCGGGCATCTCGTTTGCAACACTTTCTAATTGTTCTAACCTTTTTATATAATTCTCTAAAGAATCATTTCTTGCTCCCGGACGTGATGCAGAAAGAGCATCAGCAATGGCTACAATCACTGCTATAGTAGATTTGGCTTCTGTGTCTCCATGGTGTGAAGCTATTGAATTAATTACTACTTCATGTTCATTGAATTTCTTAGCTAAATCTACTCCTATTTCCACATGACTACCTTCTATTTCGTGATCAATTGCTTTTCCAAGGTCATGAAGTAATCCTGCTCTTTTAGCAAGCATAGCATTTTCACCTAATTCACTAGCAAGTAATCCTGCTAAGTGAGCTACTTCTTTTGAATGCTCCAAAGCATTTTGCCCATAGCTAGTCCTAAAATGAAGCTTTCCTATAATCTCAATTAAGGCCGAATCTACTTTTGTTATTCCTAATTCAAATAGGGCATCATTTCCATATTCTATTATTTTTTGTTTCATTTCTTTGCTTACTTTGTCGTATATTTCTTCAATCCTAGTTGGATGAATTCTTCCATCTTTTAGTAAATTCTCTAATGTTAATCTTGCAATTTCTCTTCTCAAAGGATCAAAACTGGATAAAACTACTGCTTCTGGAGTATCATCTATAATTAAATCTACCCCAGTAATGGCTTCAATTGTTCTGATATTTCTACCTTCTCTTCCAATAATTCTTCCTTTTAGTTCATCATCGGGTAACGTTACAACCGTTACCGTTTGTTCATTTGCTAAATCTGCCGCATATCTTTGCATAGATATTGCAAGCAAATTTTTTGCCTTTTTATCCACTTCTATTTTTGCTTCATCTTCTTTTTCCTTGATGTAGACAGCTATCTCTTTAGACATTGACTCTTCTACTCTTTTCATAATCTGGTTTTTAGCTTCTTCCTTGCTTAGTTTAGAAATTTTAGTCAACTGTTCTAATTGTTCTTGTTTTAATTCTTCAATTTTTGCATATTCTGCTTGGATATCTTTTTGAGATTCTAAAATATTTTTTTCTTTTTCTTCTAAAGATAATTCTCTTTTTTGAAATAATTCATCACGTTTGTCTAGATTTGTTTCCCTTTGAATTAATCTATCCTCAGACACTTTAAGTTCTTCTTTTTTCTCTTTTATTTCTTTGTCTGTTTCAAGTTTTAATTTATGTAGTTCTTCTTTTAGTTCGAATAATGAATCTCTTTTTGTTTTTTCAGCATCTTTTTTGGCGTTTTCAATAATCTCTTCGGCTTTTTTAGAAGAATTATTAAATTTTGTATTTATTACATAATATCCTATCAAAAAACCTGTTGATATTCCAACCACAACTAGCAAAATAGAGAATAATATCATCATATACTTACCTCCATTTTCTAATTTTGTATATTAAACACATAGTTAATATCACTAATTCTATTGTAGGTTGTTTTACTAATAATGTCAAAGTAATTTTTTAAAAGTTATATTGTCACTGTTTTATTGCTCTGGTATAATTCTAATTAGAAACAGTTAAAAATGAGCTGTGTTTATATCATAGAAAGGAATTAGTCTCTTGGATTATAATTGCTATAGAACTAATTTGTAGGCTTACTTATGAAAAAGATTTTTTTGTGTTTCTCTTCTTTTCTTATCCTTTTATTACTAACTGGTTGTGATTCTAATAAAATAGTTTGTACAAAAAATAATGCTAGTTCAAAGGAGGTTTTAACCGGTATTTTTCAAGATGGTAAATTGTATGAGATAAGTGGAGAAATGGCTCAAATGTATGAAAATTCGGAACTTGCTTTAGAAAGTGAAAAATCTTCTGAACTGATGATATATATATACGAAATGCTTGGATTTGCTGCAAATATTGAAGTCGAGGATAATATATTGACCGTATACTATAACGGAAAAACAAAAGATATTTCTGAGAAATTGAAAAATTTAGATTCTGATTTTAAAAATATTTTTCCTTATACGAGTGAAACTACGATCGATGAATTCAAAATGATTAGTAAAAATGACGGTTATACTTGTAAATAAAAATTCTAAATTATGTGAAATTTAGAATTTTTTATATTATTTTTCAGTTTTTTTAGATTCCTTTTTAGCTATTCCATAAAACTCTCTCGTTTTCTCCTCTATTTCTTTGCACAAATCTTTTTTTTCTTTAAGTAGGAGTTTAACGTTTTCTTTTCCTTGTCCTATTTTTTCACCATTGTAAGAAAACCAGGCTCCACTTTTTTCAATGATATTTGCATTAACAGCTAAATCAATTAATTCCCCTTCGTGAGATACTCCTTCTCCGTACATAATATCTACTACTGCACTTTTAAATGGAGGGGCAACTTTATTTTTAACCACTTTGACAGTTGTTTTATTTCCAACAATTCCTTCTCCTATTTTTAATTGTTCACTTCTTCTTACTTCAAGTCTAATCGTAGAATAAAATTTTAAAGCCCTACCTCCAGGAGTAGTTTCTGGATTACCAAACATTACCCCTACTTTTTCACGTAATTGATTAATAAATATAGCAATCGTCTTGGTTTTGTTTATTGCTCCAGACAACTTTCTTAAAGCTTGGCTCATTAATCTTGCTTGTAATCCGACATGTGAATCTCCCATTTCTCCGTCTATTTCGGCCTGAGGAACTAGTGCTGCTACCGAATCGATTACGATAATACTTACTGCTTCACTCCTTACTAAAGCTTCACATATTTCCAAGGCTTGTTCACCAGTATCTGGTTGAGATAGTAGTAGTTCATTAATATTTACTCCAAGATTTTTTGCATATGCTGGATCTAATGCATGCTCGGCATCAATAAAAGCTGCACGTCCTCCCATTTTTTGTACTTCAGCAATAGCATGAAGTGCAAAAGTGGTTTTACCACTCGATTCGGGACCATATATTTCAATAATCCTTCCTTTGGGATAGCCTCCAACTCCTAAAGCTATATCTAAAGATAAGGATCCACTAGGACAAACATCTACTTCCATATGTTTGCTCTCTCCTAATCTCATAATTGATCCTTTTCCAAATTGTTTTTCAATATCACTTAATACTTGTTCTAATGTCTTCTCCTTATCTGTCATTTTGTTCATAAATTACCTCCACATTTTTACTTACATTTTAATAATACACTATGTATTTCAAAATTGCAATAGTTTTTCGAACAATTGTTTGTTATTGCTTTTTTCTTCCCTTTTTTTACAAAAAAATAAAAATTCTTATAAAGAATTCTTATCTTTTCAAAGCTACTTTTCTTCGATTATTAATTTTTTATTAATATTATAATACTGTATCATTGATATAATAGACATAATCGTTGCAAAATACAAGAATAGTTCTGCAACATTTAACCCTATAAATTCAAATGGTAAATTTCCAAAAAATATTAGAGCAACTCCTATCATTAATGAAGCTGTTTTTAATTTCCCACTACCTATAGCAGCTACTACTTTACCATGAGAAGCTGCTTCCATTTTTATAGCATTCACCAGTATATCTCTTAGAACAATTACTACTGGAATTATGGCGTTGATTTCATTTAATGAAGCTAAAATAATTAATACAGAATTTACTAGTACTTTATCCGCAATTGCATCTAACATTTTCCCAGTATTGGTAATTAGTCCCTTTTTTCTAGCAATGTGTCCATCCAAGAAATCTGTTAGACTTGCTATTATAAAAATGACTCCAGCAATGATGTATTTTATATCCAAATCAACATTTTTTATCGTAATAACTGAAAACTCTATTCCAACTTCATAAAATGGAAAACAAAGCAATATTATCAGCACTATCGATAAAAGAATCCTAGCAACGGTTAGTTTAGTAGGCAAATTCATAATATTCAAATTTTCCTTTCTTACTTAATAATTCATTAGTTATTTTTTCTTCCTTTGGTCTTATTATATTTATTACTATGAGAATTAATAAGATGAAGACTAGAATTGAAGAAAAAACTATGTATATAGCTTTTTTATTTATCTTTTTTTGTTTTACTAAAGTATATGGTGAAGACACTTTTTTTGTTTCTTCTTGTTTTGTTTTATTTTTTTCTTTTTCTGCTTCTAATATATCAGAAAGTGATATTTTAGAGGTGTGTTCGAATAAAAAATCATTAAATTCATCAGCAATTTCTTCCGGATTCAATCCTAGATATTTTGCATATTCTTTTACTTTTTCTTTTATACTTAACACATCTTTAAACGCTCGTATATTCCCTTCTTCTAGACTTTCTAGAAGAAAACTGTCTATTTTTAAATCATCACTTACTTCCTCTATGCTTACTCCGTTGCTTTCTCTTGTTTCTTTTAAATATTCACCAAGTTCTTTCACATAAACACCTCAATTAAAATAATATTTTATAAGCCATGTTCTGTTCCTATTTCTAGGTGGCAAACATTTATCTACTAACTCTCGTTAGTCCTTAACTCCGTTTGATTCCTTTGTTAAGGCTCCTCTACCAATATTTGAGTTTCTCACTTGCGGGGTTTATCACGTTCCACTTCCGCCGTTTCCAGCTTCTTCGTCACTATGACACTTTATAACTACTTTAGTCATATCCTGTTTGACTTAGACTATTTCATTGCCGTTAGCCAAAAGGCTACCTAGAGTTATTTTTTCCTCTAGCACAAACACTACAAACATTTCAGTTTGTGTGAGCATGGACTTTCCTCTATATTATATCAATATAGCGTTTGCCAAAATATTATTCATCTTTGCCATACACAATTTTTTCAAGTTGAGATAATCTTCTTATTACATCGACATTAGAAATAGTTTTACTAGTATCATCACTATCAGAAGCTTTTGCTATCTCTATGCTCATTTTTAAGTTACGAATTTCCTGTTTCAAGTTCATTATCTCATCTAATAGTTCTTCTTTTTCTTTGTCGTATTGTTTAAGGATTTTAAAGAATTGTTCATAGTCTCCAATAATAAGATCTAAATATTGGTCCACTTCTTTTAATCGATATCCCCTAGTATCAATTTTGAATTCTTTTTCTAATATGTCTTTAGGAGATAAATTAAATTGTTCTTGATACATCTTATCACCAATCCCTTACGATTATTATTATCTTATAAAATAGATATTTTGTCAAATATAACAGTCAGGCAGTTTCTATTACTAAAATCTAAAGTAGATAAAAGGACTATATGTTGAATTTAATATTGATATGATAGATATTAAGAATAAAATGATTAGCAATGTATCTTTTAAATACTTATGATTATTATTTAGCAAATTTTTTGCTACAGGGAAAGCAAATATTGCCCCTAATACAATTGCTAATATATATTTTATATCCAGTAATTGAAGATACTTTATATAATCAATATTACCTAACCCATTTAACATAAACATCGATTTTAATATATCGAGCATGGTTGGAAGGCTTTCATTATTGAATATTACCCAACCGATAATGATGATAATCAATGCATATATATGAGATAGAATACTTGGAATTTTATCAAGATATTTTTTTAGGAAGAATTTTTCTATGATTAATATAATCCCGTAGTATAATCCCCATAGAATGAAATTCCAACTAGCACCATGCCATAGTCCTGTTAAAGCCCAAACAATTAAAAGATTTCTTACTAGCTTTCGTTTAGAAACTCTGTTCCCTCCTAGTGGAATATATACATAATCTTTAAAAAAGCTAGAAAGAGAAATATGCCATCTTCTCCAAAATTCAGTGATGCTTTTGGCAACATATGGATAATTAAAATTCTCTAAGAAGTGGAAGCCCATCATTCTACCCAATCCTATGGCCATATCACTGTATCCAGAAAAGTCATAGTAAATTTGAAGTGCATAAGAAATCATCCCTAACCAAGCTGGTAAAAAGCCCACTTCTCCAGTTGAAAAGATACTACTTGCTACATACCCTAGATAGTCTGCAATTAACACTTTTTTGGCTAAACCTATGATAAATCTTCTAATACCATAACTAAAATCAGTAATATTTTCTTCTCTTTTTTCTAATTCTTCACTTACCGTTTCATATCTAACAATAGGTCCTGCTATTAGTTGTGGAAATGCTGTGATGTAACATCCTAGATTGATTATGTTTTTTTGAGCAGTAACTTCTTTTTTATATACGCTTATCACATAAGACATAATTTGAAAGGTATAAAAACTGATTCCAATCGGTAATAAAATATTAGGTATCGTTATATTTAAACTAAAAATTTTATTAAAGGAATCGATTAGAAATCCGGTGTATTTAAATATTACAAGTAATAAAATATTTAAAAAAATGGTCATAATAAAGACTTTTTTTCTTTTTTCTTTATTCTTGCATGAATCGATTTTCTTTGCTAAAAAGAAATTCCCTATTATAGAAAATAACATTAGAAATACATATACTGGTTCTCCATAAGCATAAAATGCTAAAGAGAAAATAAGTAAAATAATATTTCTTGTTTTTCTTTTTTTGGCTAGAAAATAGCAAATTAAAAAAGCTGGAAAAAATAAAAATAAGAAAGTTAAATCGGAAAACAACATATTACCACACTACCTTTTCATAAAAATTGTGATTAAATGCATCAAATACTGTGGTTGGTACTTCTTGTAGTATTAATACATCATCTATTTTATTTTCTTCAATGTATTTAGTATAATTTAATGGATTTTTTAAATAATCATCATACATAATATTTATTACATGTGTTTTATTGTAACTAGAGGCTAATAGGAAATCTATTTGCCAAGCATAAGAATCGGAGATGATTAGTAGATTTTTCTTATTCTCATTGTTGAAATCATAAACCACATTTCCATAAAGTCCATAGAAATAGCCGACATACCAGTCATAAAAACTAGAATTCTTTTTATTTAAATTTTCTAGTTGTAATGGTTTAAAATTACTTGGAGCTTCTTTGTTATTTACTAACACTTTGTAATCATTATTATAATTTTCTATTGTGTAAAAATAATCATATAATGAATAATTTCTATTAGTCCTTGAAAAACTTCCTCTAAATTTTATAGGTTCTTCTTTTATGGTTACTTCTTGTATATCAGTATTTCCCATCATTTTCATAATTTCTTTGTACCCAACATAGGCACCTTTCATATTCCAATGATGATCACTTTTATAAAAATAGTCGTTGTATTCTTCTATACTGTTTAGTTTTAACTCTTCCACTCTTATAGACTTATTTAAACCATTCTTAAACTTTTCTACATAAATGCTTGCATCTCTATAAGGGGAAATTTCGTTTATTTTTTCTTGATATTCTAATCTACTAGGTAAATAAATGTAAAAGTTAACATTGGGGTTAGATTCGTACATTTCATTAAAGAATTTTATTTGAGTATTTACTTTTTCTTCTAATGTTTCATTAGATAAATCAGAAAAAGCATAATATGCATTATTTTTTGTATCTTTTAATAGATACTCTTTATCACTATTTGTTCCTGCTGGTATATATTCATCATTAAAAATGCTGTATACTTTTTCATTTATTTTTTCGTTTATATTTTTATAAAAAGTTGTAATATTTGAATAAAATGGAAAATAGTTTGTTGTTCTATTTTCAATATTTATTTTTATTTTTTCTACTATAGTTGCATTTTCATCATAAGTTTTCCAGGTTCCTTCGTTATCATGTTCAAAAATTTTTAGAATTTCTCCGACAGTTTTTGCAGGATAACAAATAAATACACTAAATATAATTAATAGAAATGCTAATAATATAAATTTGTCATTTTTTTTCATACTTCATCCTACTTTCTAGACCATTATATCATTTATTTGATATTATTAAAATCTATTTTTTATATGGATCCACCGATGTAGTAGTTTGGAATATTTTGTGTTTTCTTCCATTCTGTTTAATACTAATACTAATTCTTCTTTTCTCATAATTTCTCCTATTAACTACTCTTAAAATATAACATATATATTTAAAAAGTCCAGAATTTCGACAAAACTAGTTCTTTTTTGCTAATAATTTATGTTGATTTTTGTATATTTAATGGGTGGATTAATTCAGTAAATAGAATGATTTTTAAGGATCTATTTCTTTTTATTGTTTTGATGATAAGTTCAAACTCAAGGGAAAGAAAGAAGTAGATGAATTTGTAAAGTAGTAAACAAAGTTAATGAATTGATTGTCACAAGAGAATAAAAGAGTGGAAAAATTTATCAATATATAGTATAATTTGATAGGGGTATATAAATATTTTGTTAGTAAGGTGATGAAATGAACTACCCTAAAGGTATAAAAACAGAAAAGAATATAAATAGTTCAAATATTAAGTATGATAATAGAGGAATGGGTTTAGAGAATGATATCAATATTACTAATCAGTATTATATAGAGAAAAAAAAAGCTTATATATACAAAAAGCCCACTCCTATTCAAGTTACTAAAATAGATTATAGAAATAATAGTATGGTTATAAAAGAGGGATATTTTAAAGAACCATCTACTACAGATTATAATGGATTATATGATGGTAAATATATAGACTTTGAAGCCAAAGAGACTAATAGTAAAACATCGTTCCCGTTGAGTAATATTCATAAACATCAAATTTTGCATATAAAAAATATTGTAGACAATGGTGGTATTGGTTTTTTAATAGTTAGGTTTAATAAAATGAATAAAAATTATCTGTTATTGGGGGAGGATTTAATTGATTTTTTGGTGAAAAACAAGCGTAAGTCTATTCCTGTTGATTATTTTGAAAAGAAAGGATTTCTAATTTTAGATAGTTATATGCCAAGAATTGATTATCTAAAAGTAATCGATGATATTTTAGGAGGTAGTGAAGATGGCAAAGAAAAAGAAGAAAAGTAATAATGGTAGTAAGATACATATAAAAAAGAATGTTAAAGAACTTATTATATTTTTAGTTATCATTTTGATATTGGGGTTATTATTTATGAATTGGTTCTTTACTTTGGCTTTAATTCTAGGAATTTTATTTATCTTATGGATTTCTAATTGGTTTGGAAAAAAGAGAAAGAAAAAGTGGGTAAGAATAGCTGTTAATTCTATTGCTATCTTTGTACTTTTGTGTGCAATTTCTGGAGTCGGAGTGATTGCTTGGTTTTTAAATTATGTTGTTGAGCATGCTCCTGAGTTTAATGAGGATGCTTTGACTATGACGCAAACTACGATAGTGTATGATAGCAATAATGTGGAAATTGCCGAGTTAGGTACTGAAAAGCGTGAAATCATTAAGTATGATCAAATGAGTGAAGTTTTGATTGATGCTTTGATTGCAACGGAAGATTCTAGGTTTTTCCAACACAATGGTTTCGATGCGCCAAGATTTCTTATTGCTTCTTTTAAACAGGCATTAGGAAATAGTAAAGCTGGTGGTGCATCTACTTTGACAATGCAAGTAGCAAAAAATAGTTATAATAAAGATAAAGCAACGGTTACGCGAGGATTTGAAGGAATTGTTCGTAAGTTTACTGATATCTATTTGGCAGTGTTTAAAATTGAAAAAGTTTATTCTAAACAAGAAATTATCGAATTTTATGTTAACAACCATTTTTTAGGAAATAATGCTTATGGTGTTGAACAGGCAAGTCAAACTTATTTTGGAAAACATGCTAGTGAACTTAATCTTGCTGAGGCTTCTTTGTTAGTAGGAATGTTTCAAGCCCCTACTGCTTATAATCCTTTTAAGTATCCAGAAGAGGCTGCTGCAAGACGTTCTGTTGTTTTAAATCTTATGTATAATCATGGATATATTACTAAAGAAGAAAGAGATATTGCTAATTCTATTCCTGTTTCTAGTTTGTTAGCTAGCACGGAGACAGAACAACAATTTTATTCTTATTTAAATACTGTTGTTGAAGAAGCAATTGATAAGTATGGTGTTAATCCTCATACTTCATCACTTCTTGTATATACAAATATGAATTCAGATTATCAAACGGTAATAGATGATGTATTTAGTGGAAAAACTTATAATTGGGAAAATCCAGTGGTTCAAGCGGGCGTTGCTGTCGTAGATGCCTACTCTGGTAAAATACTAGCTATTGGAGCTGGAAGAAATCAAACGGGTAATAGAACCTATAATTATGCAACTAGTTCAAAAAGGCAAATAGGTTCTACGGCAAAACCAATATTTGATTATGCACCAGGTATGGAATTTAACAATTGGTCTACTTATACATTGTTTGATGATTCTAAGTATTATTATACTAGTGGTCAAGAAATTAGAAATTCAGATAGAACTTACATGGGGGTAATTACTCTGAGAACTGCGCTTTCAGAGTCTAGAAATATTCCGGCCTTAAAGGCTTTTCAAGCTGTAGACAACAAAAAAATATATGATTTTGCTACTTCTCTTGGTATCACGTTAGAAGAAGAGTCTGTTAATACACAATATTTACATGAAGCTTATTCTATAGGTTCTTTTAATGGTTCTAATCCACTGGAAATGGCTGCTGCTTATGCTGCTTTTGCTAACGGGGGATATTACTATGAACCTTATACAATTAATAAAATAGTATTTAGAGATAGTGGAGAAGTAATTACTTATGAGTCTGAGAAAAAACAAGTCATGAGTGATTCTACTGCATTTATGATTACGGATGTTTTAAAGACTGCTGTTAATAGTGGACTTAGTGGTGCTGCCAAAATAAGTGGTGTAAACATAGCTGCTAAAACTGGAACTACGAACTATACCGCATCTACATTGTATACTTATGGATTACCTAATTCGGCCATCAATGATGCTTGGGTTGTAGGGTATGATCCTCATATTGTAATGGGGCTTTGGTATGGATATGAACCAATAAGTAGTGAATATTGGACCACTTCTATTACTGCTTATACTCAAAGAAAGGGATTATGGTCTGCTATTGGATCAAAGATATTTGTTAAAGATGGTTCCGATTTTAAGGTTCCAGATAGTGTAATACAAGTTGAAGTGGAATTGGGAACGGATCCTAATGCAGAACCAAAACTTGCAAGTCCATATACACCAGAAGATAAGAAAGTAAAAGAATATTTTAAAAAGGGAACGGAACCAACAGAGGTATCTACCGCATATCAAAAATTAAATAATCCAACAGGCCTTAATGTGACTTATGAGCCTTCCGATTTATCTATTAATATTTCTTGGAATAAAATCGAGACTCCTAGTGATATTCTTACAGACTATGGTGAGTTAGGTTACAAAATATATAAAGATGATAAATATATTGGATTTACTACAGAATCATTTTATAAAATATCAAATGTTACTTCCCCTAATGGTACTTATAAAGTGGTAACCGGTTACAAAGATAATCAAACAAATGATAGTAGTGGTGTTACTTATAAATTGGAATATGAGGATCCTAGTAAATATGAGGCTACATTATTAGTTCCTTCAGAGAAAATTTATCAAGTAGGTGCCGTATTGGATGATTATGATGCTAATCCTGGTGTTGGAGATGTAAAAGTTACCAAAGATGGAGAAGTAATAGTTCCTGTCGTATCTATATCCATAAAAAATATGGAAAATGAAACTATAGCTAATATTTCAACAATGGAAGAAGATCATTTCGTCATTACTTATTTAATCAATTATGAATCATTCACTACTACGATAACACGTACCATTAAAATAGAAGCTTAAAAAAGAGACCTATAAGTTTCAACTTATAGGTCTTTTGCTATAAAATGAATTCACTGACTAACATTACTAGCATTCCTACCATAAACCAAAAGAATAACATTCTTTTATTTTTAAACTTTAGTCCTTCTGGTAGGAGTTCATAGATAGCAATATATAACATGATTCCAGCAGTAGTTGCAAACATAAAAGAAAAAAAGTAATCATTTACAAACCGAGACAAGAAAAGCCATGCAATAAAGGCGCCTAATACTTCCGAAAAGCCAGCTATAAAAGTATAAAAAAATGCCTTTTTTTTATTTTTGCTTCCATAATATATAGGAATAAATATACTAATTCCTTCCGGGATATTGTGAAGTGCTATTGATATGGCTAAAGATATCCCAAGATGTAAATCTTTCGTTGTAGTTAAAAAAGTGATTATACCTTCTGGAATATTATGAACAATTAATGCAATCATGGATATGATTCCTACTTTGTAAAGGTTATTGTTATCACTATCTAGAAAATGATTTATAAAATGAGTAAATATTACACCAAAAAATATAAAGATAAAAATAATTATAAGAGCTGGAATGATATTATAAAAATTCATAAGATAATTTAGAGATGTCGGTATTAAATCAAATAAAGAAATGAAGATCATAATTCCAGCAGAAAATACTAAACTATAAGATATTAATTTTTCTCTTCCTTTTTTTCCAAATAAAATTGCAAATATCCCCAGTAATGTGGAAAAACCAGCAATCCCTGTTATAAAAAAACTTAAAACTAGATTATCCATTGTCTCACCAATAAATTATATGAATTATCTTTTTTATTTATATTTTCTTTTATACATGGTACTGTTTTTTGATTTGCTTATTCATTTCATTGTCCATATCTTTAAATTATTATTCAATGGACAAAAAGTACTAGTACAAGTTTATTAATTGTACTAGTACTTTGTTATCGTAAAGTATCTTGTATGGGAAAATAAATTAACATTTGTAAACATCTTTTAGATACTCCTATTTCTGGTATTTACAAATCGTATTCAATTTACAAAAATTACATTCTGGTTTTATAGCTTTACAGTGATATCGTCCAAATAAGACGAGTTGATGATGCCTTCTTGCCCAAGTTTCTTTTTTAAATTTTTTCATTAATTTCTTCTCAATTGTGAGTACATCATCATTTTCCTTTGCTAATCCCAATCTTTTGCTTACTCTAGATACGTGTGTATCAACAGCAATTGCGGGATAATTAAATAGATTACTCAGAACAACATTGGCAGTTTTTCTACCGACACCAGGAATTTCTTCTAATTTCTTCCTATCATTAGGAACTGTACCATTACAATTTTGAATCAAATAGTTTGCTATTTCTCCTACAAAAATACTTTTTTTATTAAAAGTTCCTATCGGTTTAATAATCTGTTTAATATCCTCTGTATCAGCATTGGCTAGCTTTTCTAGGCTATCATATTTTTTAAATAAAATATCTGTAACACTATTTACTCTTTTATCCGTAGTTTGAGCACTCAACATTACTGCAATTAGCAGTTCATAATCCTTTGTATAGTTTAATTCACATTTAGGATTGGGATACAGTTCATCTAAATAAAATTCTATTTCCTTAAGCATCTTCATCTTCCATCCAATCATAATCAAAAACATCAATCTTTTTATTTTTCTCTTTTTCTCTAAATTCCTTTTTGTTTTTCTCTACGTCTTCTTTGGTTTTAATATTTTTCTTTGCCCATTCATAAAGGATTTTATCAATATATCTAAGATTTGCTACCCCATTATACACTGCTTCTTTGATTGCTTCTTTTATTATTTCATCTGTATAGTTACTTTCTTTCCAAGCTTTTACTATTTCATATTCAATTGGGGTTAATTGCTTTCCTAATTCTCGTTCTAATATTTCAAATATATTGGTATTATCTTCTTTTACCTCGTTAATATTCTCAATTAAATTTATCGATACTTTTTCATAGAAAAAATCTAAAGATATGTATTCTTCCATTATGTTTTTATCATTTTTTACTACTTTCAGTTCTATTAATTTCTTTTCTTGTAAAAGAGAAATATAGCCCATTATTTTTTTTATATCACAAGAAAACTCTTCTGATAGTTTTTTTACATCTAGTAATAGCATATCTCCTTTACTAGTTAAATACATAAGAAAGATAAATGTCTCTAAATTTATTTCTAATTTGGGAAATATTCTATATATATACATAGGTATGACTATACTTTTTTCTTTTACTAATTCGACTACTTTCCCATATTTCATCATCATCAATCCCCCTTACTATAATTTTCTAAGATATAGTTTTTGATTTCTTTTTCATTATTATTCAATTTACCTTCTAATATTTTTGTTTCCAGGTCATTATATATATCTTTAAAGTATGGTCCAGCTTTCCTTTTTAATGTGTTCATTATTGTTTCACTTGATATTTTAATTGATTTTCTAGAGGTTATTGGCAACATTTCATATGCTTTTGTTACCGTTAATTTATCTATTCCCATAATATCTGCAGCTACTTGATTTACGTAAAGACCATATTTATACAATGAAATATTAGTAATAGCTGAATTTACTACCTCTTTTACTCTTTGAATTATTTTTTTCTCATTACTGGTAAATGGATAGCCTGAAGAAACTTCTAAAGAAGCCCAAATCCCTATAATATCACTTTTTAAATTTATTTTTTCTAAATTATACAATTCTAGTGGTTCATCAAGTCCTAATTCTAATAATAACTCGACTCCGTATTTGGCATTTTGACTGACAAATATTTTTTCTAGTTCTTGTTTTTTTCTGTTGTAAGATAATCCTTTTAAGGCTTCTTTATTATTGATAATTGCTTCTTTTACATCTTCACTTAACTTGAAGTTTAGATAAGTTGCAAAACGAATTGCTCTTAATATTCTAAGAGAGTCTTGTTGAAACTTAAAGTTACTATTACCAACGGTGTTAATTACTTTATGTTCTATATCAGTTCTACCATCCAATAAATCAATAATTTCTCCATTTTTATTCATACATAAGGTATTCATTTTAAAATCTCTTCTTTTCAGATCTTCTAATAAATCGTTTATATATTCTATTTCTATAGGTTTTCTGTTATTGATATATCTAATTTCTTTCCGGAAGGTGGTGACTTCAAATCTTGAATTTTTCACGTATAAAGTCACCGCACCGTATTCTTCGTTAGGAAGGACACTGTTATCGAAAATTTCCATTATTTGTTTTGGAGTAGCGTTGGTTGCAATGTCAACGTCCTCTGATTCTATTCCTAATATGTAATCTCTTACAAAACCACCTACTATGTAAGCAATATATCCTTTTTCTTCTATTTTTTCTAATACTTTTAACGATGTTTCTAACATTGTTTTTATCACCACTAGTATTATAACAAAAATATAATAAAAACTAAAGATATTGAAAGCAATCCCATAATTTATCATATTTATTATTGCATTCTTCTGTTCATTTCTACCAAATAATCATTAGATTACCTCACGGTAATCTTTTTCTACTTCTCAAGAATCTGAGACTTCTCCATAGACCAATGTCGGATAGTTGCTATCCTATTTTTTTGGCAAAATTTATGTTTATATCCTTTGTTCTATTCCTTTCATATATTGTACTAATCCTTCAAACATTATATTAACACTTGCATTAAAATCACAATCATGATTTGTATGACATACTGGACATTCCCAATTTCTGATATTTAAATCTTTAACCTCTTTATTTTGATAATTACATATATTACCTATTTGACTATTTGGATAAAATCTATCTATTTGTATTAGTCTTTTATTTTATTTTCTATTTTCTCATTATGGCTTGTTACTATTAATTCTTTTATGCCTAAATCTATTTCGATTATACTAATAGGCATAAATGTTGGCCGTATTATTTCTTCTTGTGAAATGTTTGAATACATGCTAAAGACATAACCTTTTCATATTTTCATCCTATCATCTCTCTTCTTTGATAAACTAATCTTATCACAAACAAACGTTCATATAAATGATTATTAGTTAATTTTTATATTTTTTTGCAAAGCAAATTCCTAGTATATAAAAAAAGAAAAGTTATTATTACCTTTCTTTTATGTTTTATTAATTTACTGCTTCTTTTAGAGCTGTTCCAGCTTTGAATGTTACAGCTTTTCTTGCAGCTATTTTAACTTTTTCACCTGTTTGAGGATTACGACCTTCTCTTGCTTTTCTCTCAGAAATTGCAAAAGTTCCAAATCCAGCTACTGGTACTTTTTCTCCATTTTCTAAAGCCTTTGAAATTGTTTCAAATACTGCATCGATAGCACGAGTTGCATCTGCTTTAGTTAGACCAGTTTTTTCAGCTACTGCTTCTACTAGTTCTGCTTTTTTCATTATATTACCTCCATCCTTTTTAAGCACATTATGCTTACATATACAAAATATCATATTTTAATGTTAAAATCAATGTTTTGTACTTATTTTTCAGCATATTTACATAATTTTTATATTACTATTGCTATTAAATTATTTGAACCTTTGTTTACAATTTTTGTAAGAGTTTGACTTAATTTGTATCTGATATTATCTGGCATTAATGATATTTTGGATTGGATACCTTCTTGAACAATCACATCTAAACTTCTGCCAAATATTTCACTTTTCCAAATGTTTTGTGGATCATTTTCGTAATCTTTCATAAGATAGTCGATTAGTTCTTTGCTTTGAAGTTCACTTCCTATTATCGGTTCAAATGTAGAATTTACATCGACTCTTATCATATGAATAGATGGTGCTACAGCTTTTAGTTTTATTCCATATCTGCTACCTTGTTTTATAATCTCTGGTGTATCTAGTTTCATATCCTTCAATGTAGGAGAGGCTACTCCATAACCGGTTTGTTTTACCATTTTTAAGGCATATTTTATTTGATCATATTCATTTTTGGCTTCATTATATTCTTGGAACAATGACAATAATTCCGCTTTGTTCTTGACATCTATTTTTATAATTTCTTTTAATACATCGTTATATAGTTCTCTAGGTGCTTCTAAGTTTATTGTTACTACTCCCGTAGATGGATCTACTTCTGATAGATATGCTCTAGAGATATTTTCATTATCTAAAAATCCTTTTGTTATATTTTCAATATCTTTTAATTTATCTACCTCTCCAACGCTTGCCCTAATAGAATCAATATAACTTTGTTTTACTTTATTGTTGGAACTTAGTATAGCAATCCATTCAGGCATGTTTACTCTTACTTCTAGTATCGGGAATTCATATAGTGCTTCTCTTAAAACATTATATAAATCTTTTTCATTCATGGTATCGATATTCATTGGTATTACGGGAACGTTGTGTTCTTCTCTTAGATTTTCAGCAAGTTTTTCTGTCTCTGGTAACATTGGATGAGTTGAATTTAATATTACAATAAATGGTTTTCCTATTTCTTTTAATTCACTGATTACTCTGTTTTCTGCTTCTATATAATCAGATCTTTCAAATTCTCCAATAGAGCCATCTGTTGCTATAACAATTCCAATAGTAGAATGTTCTTTGATTACCTTTTCTGTTCCTAGTTCTGCTGCTTCCACAAAAGGAATAGCATCATCATACCAGGGACATTTTACCATTCGTGGTCCGTTTTCATCTTCTGCTCCTTTGGCATTTTTAATTAAATAGCCAACGCAGTCAATTAGTCTTATGTTGCAACTGAAATCATCGATGTTAATTTTTGCTGCAGTGTTGGGAACAAATTTTGGTTCTATCGTCATGATGGTTTTTCCACTTGCACTTTGAGGAATTTCATCTAAAGCTCTTTTTCTTTCATATTCATCTTTTATATTTGGAACTACAAGTGTTTCAATTACTTTTTTTATAAAAGTACTTTTCCCTGTTCTAACTGCCCCAACGACACCTAAATATACATCTCCACCTGTTCTTAAAGCAATATTTTTAATGATTTCTTGTTTATCCATATATACCCCTTCCTTAACTATTCAATTAATTCTATGATTAAGTACTTGAAATATTCAAGAATTATTCTTCGTTTTAACTTATAGATATTATTTTGTTATTATTTATTGAGATAAATATAGATGATTACTGAAGATATTGTTAATTATTTTTTTAATGATAATACTATAGAATAAAGCTCTTTGTATTTAAAAAGTTGAAACAAGTTAAAAACTATACTTAATGTGATTTTAAATTATCGTCATTATCATGGATGATTTTTTCTCGATAGTTATTTTCATAGAACTAATCTAATATGTCTAGTTATGAGAGTTCTTTGCAAATAGAATTTCTTCCATAAACGATTATGCCAAAAAACAGAAAATATAGCAAATACTCTTTTATATACTAACTATTAAACAAAATAGAATATTTTCTCATAATATAAAAAGAATGTATTAAAAACATTCTTTTTAGTTCCCTTGTTAGGTCTTCTTTGATTTCGTTTTTGCTTTTAAAATATATCTATAGGCCTCCGTATTATGAATAATGATAAACCAAGACTCTTTTCCTTTGATATTTTCATAGAATAATATTGGAATTCTAAGCTCATCTTCAATATTTATTAAATCTATAAAATTTGTTATTTCCATTACATCTAAATTATTTAAATCTGGCTTTGTGGTGGTTTCTGCAATTACATCTCCATATCTTTTTAATATTCTTCCTTGTTCCGTAATATATTTAGAGACTTCATTTATATTTATAAACATTCTTGCAGCAGTTATCATAAAGGCAATAGATACAATTAATAGTAAAATGCCAATCGATAATTGAAGATAATTGGTATCTATTTTTTCAATATTATATAAGTTTTCTTTTTCATTAAATTCTCCTAATTTTTCTATAGAAGTTATATTTTCTAGTAATGGAATTTTTACTACTAAAACATGATTGTCACCGAAACTAATATTTTTTGTTTCTTCCATTAATTCATTGTTTATTGAAAATTCCAGTTGTAAATAAGAATTTGTTAATATTCCAGATTCACTTCTAAATTTTCTAGCTATTTCATTATATTCGTCATAATTAATACTAATTTGTTTTTCAAAGTATACTACCGCTTTATTTTCTGTAATTTTTGTTTCTGGTAATAATTCATATTCTTTTCTCCATAATTCTTCTTCGTTGTTATTTTGTGTATAACTATTTATTAAATACATTTTTAAAGAATACGTGGCATTGGAATGTAAAGCTTTTGATGAAGAAAACTCGTATTTAAAGTTTATATCTAATGTATTTAAATATTTGCTTATTATATTTTTCGTATTGATATCTTCCAGGTCATAGAAATCATTGTCTTTTAAGGTAACATTATATTCAATCTTACCACCTGTTTCATAATTTACAATGTTTTCTTTTTTTTCTTTGTTATTTGTTAGTCCTTCTACTGTTATTAAAATTCCTATTACTAAAGAGAAAATAGATAAAACTAATAATATACTTCTTAGAATTGTTCTTTTTAATATATTTTTTTCTTTATTTTTCATGCAACCTCCTAATTATTTATTGCTTCATTAAACCACACTGCTGGATATCCCAGACATGGTATTTTGAATTTCATAATGCCAATGATATCTTCTTCATATACATACCAAGGGTCTTTTGTAGGATTGTTGTCCCCTTTTGTAATAAATACTCTCTTATTGTCTATTTCTTCGATTTGTTCTATCCGATGTATGATAAGTTTATTATTTTTCTTATAATAAATTATATCATATACTTTTAATTGTCCCAAAGAATTTTTATCAATCTTTTCGATAATTACAGCATCTCCTTTTGAAAAAGTGGTTTCCATGCTGTTAGATAATACTGCAATTGGAAAATATTTAAATATTTTTAGGATAAAGAGAACGAACATGATTACTATGATTGTTAGAATTGTTGTTCCCTTATCATTTTTATTTAATGAAAATCTTCGATTTTTTCTATCGTACATCATAGTTAGATAACTTATATTAAAGTATATTACCATGGGGAGAACAATTCCTATTATAGATGTTAGTATCCAAGGTAATTTAGGTAGTATTGGTAATATTATTGGTATTAATCTAAGCCAACTTCTATAAATTATTGTAGCTTTTAATCCTGTTGTTCTGGATAGGTAAGTGAGTATAAAGGTTGTAACTAAATCGGGTATAAAATTACTGGTCATATATTTAAACCCTGTAGAAAAGGGATAAAGATGGTTGACTAAATAAGTAAAATTTGTACTCATAGATAATAAAAAAAGGGATATTAATACATTATTTATAGCATTATCTTCAGTATTTACTACTAATTTGTTCCTTATATATTCACTTAAAATAATAACCGTTATGAAGGAATAAATATTTTGAATTATCGTAGATAGGTCCCTTCCATATATAGAATATTCATACCCAAATATTAATCCTGATAAGAAATATATCATAGAATAGATGAATAAGATGATAATAATATTTTGAATTTGTTCATATTTATATCTAATTTTTCTTTGTTTTTTTGGAAATAATACGTAGAAAATCATTGCTACTATTAGTAATAATAATGGATTTATTAATAAATTATAATATTTTGCAAATGGTGATATGATTACATAATTATTAGCTATGATATATACTAATAAAATAATGTACATTAAAATAATTTTTCTGTTTTTCATAACAAGCTCCTATTATGAAATTATTATAAAACATAAATGAGCAAAAAAAAAGTAACTTATAAAAAATTACTTATTTTGTACATAATCTAGTATTAAAGTGATCTCTTTTGTCAAATCTTCCTCTTGTGGTGTTCCTTCTATCTCTTCATTGTAGGTTGCAGAAATTGTAAATACTTTAGTTTCTCCGACATTCAATGTATCCCCTACTTCTAAGCCATCTATTGTATAGACTATAAATCCATCTGCATAATCATCAGGAGTAATTGTAATTGAATTCAATACTGCACTTATCGTTCCCTCATTTTTAACATTCACTACATATGTTATTTTATCTCCAGGTGCTTGAAATTGGGCATTGAATTTTGCAGAGAATCTGTTTTCAACCATTGCATCGATACTAGTTGCATTTCCCTCTGTTTCTGTACTGCTTATAGAGGTAATTTTGACATCCCACACAGGGTCTACTATAGTGGTCGTTCCTTTTACATCTAATTGAGCTGACAATAAGGCATATCCTACTGACATAAATACTACTGCTACTAAAAGGGCAACAATCATTATATTCTTTTTATCTCTATTATCCATATCATTCCTCCTATAATAAATTCTAATATATATGAATAATTTTGTCAAACATATCTCTTTGGGTTATCTTACCTTTCATTTGCTTTTCAACTGCTTGTCTTTACTTAATTATCAGAAGATGAATTAAAATTTTCAAGATAAGAATCTATCTTTTGATAAGAACTATAATTATTATCTAAAATAAATTCTAACTTTTTCAAAAGTAAATCAATTTTTAATCTTTTATCATAAGATTTATTTGCCAAATCAGAGTAAGAATGATAGGTATTATCTTCTTTTATTAAGGATAAAAGCTCTTTTTCTTTATCAAAAATTATAAAATTAATATCATTTCTTTTCAATTTAGAAACTACTTTATCATAAGGAACATTACCAAAAGAGACAGAATCATTAATATATTTATAGTTAAATAAATACCACAATATCTTAGCATCATTATAAAAGCTTTTATAAAAAATTCCATCTTTAACAATGATTAAAGTATCGAAATGGTTTTCTTTATACAACTTATAGATATCTATTAATTTCATTTTAAAACTTCCTTTCTTTAAAGTATAACAATTACTAAAGTATCCCCAATAGCTATCAAGTGATTTATTAAACTTAATCCTATCATATCTATATAGAGTCTTTAATTTCTTTTTAATTTTAAAATAAGTTTTACGATTAAAGCTAATTTTTAACTTATTGTTAGTTATCTTATATTTATAACCTAAAAAAGTAAAACCTTTACTACAGTTATAAATATTACTTTTTTTATTTGCTGAAAGTTCTAACTTCTCAATTTCGAATACAATCAATTTCCAAATTTCTTTAAGTTTTTCTTTATCACAGTCTAAAATTATTAGATCATCCATATATCTAACGTAATATTTACATTTTAATTTTTCTTTAATAAAATGATTCAAATCATTAAGATAAAAAATGGCTAAAAATTGGCTAGTCATAGCACCAATACTCAATCCTCTATCATTCCCATATAAAGGAATATCAGTATTATAAATTTTATTATATTGATAAATAGAATCATTAATATAATCTTTATTAGTCTCACTAATTATCAACTTAACTAAATGAATAATATCTTGATCATAAATTTTTTTCTCTATTTTTTTTATTAGTATATTGTGATTTATAGAATAAAAATATTTACTAATATCTATCTTTAAACAATATATTTCTTTTTTAGCATTATTAATTAATATTTTATTAAAATACTTTTTAATAAGGTACATAGCATAAGAGCTTCCCCTTTTTTTCCTAGTAGCCACATTCACATCAATGAGACTTTTTTCTAAGTAGGGAATAAGATAATAATTAGCTACAAAATGATTAACTATTTTGTCACGAATAGAACTACTCATAACTAGTCTTGCTTTAGGTTCAAAAATCATAAAAGTGTTATATTTATAAGGACTATATGTTCTATTTTTTAATGCTTTGTAGATATAGTCAATATTTGTAGATAAATTCATAGAAAAATTCAAAAGAGCTTTTTTGTTTTTACAAGTCTTACGAATGACATTCCACATGTTATAAATATTATCAATAGAGAGTTCTGTATCATAGGTAATACTATTTCTTTTCTTCATTAAATTTCCAACCGTAAATAATATTTTTAATATCACTAAGTTTAGATATAGAAACGTCTATGTAACTTTTTTTAACTGTGTTAAGATTTCTTAGTTTCAAAAGAAACATATCAATTAAAGAAATATTAACTTGTAATTCTATTAAATATTTCATTCTAATATTTCCCTTATTATATAATGCATAAAAAATATTTTTTGAAAGATTATATATCTCATCTAAAAGGTGTATTCTAATATCTCTACGAACAGATGAAATGTTGTTTGCTATATATCGATTAATATAATTATCCAAATCAACTACTTTGTTATATAAACTAAAATCTTTACTACTTGTATTGTTATTCATAGTAAACCTCACAGTTGTAGCTAAAACTGCTATAGTTTTCAAACTTTACTAACTATAAGCAGTTTGTCTACAAGATTTTTTGGGAATATCCCATAGAATTATACTTGTTTCACTTTAGTGAATAGCTATTTTTCACCATAGCATTATTACTATAAAAATAGCCGTAAATGAATTAAAGGAAATTGCCGGGCGCGGGCCCCATCAACGTTATCGACGTTGTTGTTGTTCAAACTAGAGGCAGGATTCACCTTGAACACGTTAGCATTAGTGCCATTGAAGTTGTTAGGGGACAAAAGCCAAATCAGTTTATCAGTATAATCCTAAGTTAATTTATATAAATTTATACAATTAACTCATAATTTATAATTTCCCCACGAAAAAGGTTTTTCGTGGGATAAGCAAAGCAATAGGACGGACACTCACACTTATGCTTTACTCTACTACAAATCTTAGTTACGGACAGTTTTTTATCAAAAGAAAATTAGAGTGTTTCTTCCTCTAATTTATTTTCGTTTCTATTAAGCTTATATGGGACCCTTCTGATATAATAAAATTAAAATCCCAATAATAAAAGGAGTCCCATATGAATAAAGTATATAATACT